>NZ_JAAGNB010000756.1:0-1069 GCF_010550475.1 Amycolatopsis sp. SID8362 | reverse complement strand
CCGCTTCCGGGGCCGCGTGGGCCGGGGCGTCGACGGTGAACAGGTACGGCCGCCCGGTGCCGGTGGTCGCGACGACGGCGTCGTGGATCGCCGCGTGCAGCAGCGCGAAGCTCCGGGTCGGGTGCACGCTCGCGGGCTGCTGGCCGGGCGTGCGCACGATCGCCAGCAGCTGCCGGTTCCAGGCGAGGACGACGTCGGCGCCACCCCGTGCGGGTGCGGCCGTGGCCGGTGCGGGCAGGGCGAGCGCGGCGGCGGCCGCTCCGCTCGCCACGAGCAGGTTCCGGCGCGACATCGATGTGGTCATTTCGCTCCCCAGGTCGTCGGAGGGTCCGTTCACCGATACGGGCACTGGTTACGGCGTAACCCGGGCGCGTATCCCTGAGAGAGGAGTCGGGGAGGTGCCGGTGGCACAGCGGTTCCGGCGCAAACGCGCCGAACAAGCCGAACAGGACGAAGCGGGTGCGGCACCGCGGCCGCGGCTGCACGCGGTCGGCGCGGACGTCTACCCGGACTGGGAGGCGGTCTACCGCGACAACGTCGACCGCGTCTTCCGGCTGATGTTTTCGAAGGTGGGCAACCGGCCGGACGCGGAGGACCTCACCACCGAGGTCTTCCTGACCGCGTTGCGGCCGCTGCGCGTCTCGGCGAGCGTGGGCGAAGTCCGGGCGTACCTGCTGGCCACCGCGCGGACGGTGCTGGCCGGGCACTGGCGGCGCACGCTCGGGCGGGAGATCACCACCCTGGACGAGGAGCACGACGTCGCCGCGTTCGAAGCGGGCACGGTGGACCCGGGCGTCCTGGCACGCGCGGAGGCCATCCTCGCGCGGCTGCCCGAGCGCTACGGGCGGATCCTGCGCCTGCGGTTCCTGCAGGCCTGCTCGCTGAAGGAGGCGGCGGAGCAGCTGGGCACGACCGTCGGCAACGCGAAGGTGCTGCAGCACCGGGCGCTGCGCCAGGCGGCCCAGCTGGCGGAAGGGATGGACACGTGAGCACTCGAGGCGTCCGCCGGTTCGTCAAGGACCTCCTGCGCCGCCGCCGGCCGCGCCCCTTCGCGGCCGGCCCGGACGAC
>NZ_JAAGNB010000705.1:0-2870 GCF_010550475.1 Amycolatopsis sp. SID8362 | reverse complement strand
GTTCGCCGAGCGGCCCGGCACGATGATCGTGTCCGCGGCCGCCAGCCCGGTCAGGTCCCACGGCGGCCGCAGCGTGAACGCGCCCGCGTCGACCTCGGGGGCCGGGCCGCAGATGCGGACCTCGTAGGCCGGGGAACCGTCCGGCAGGCGGGTTCGCGAGAAGGTCTCGATGGGTGTCGCCAGGTCGAACGGGACGACCTGGTCGAGCGCGAGGACCGCCACGATGTGCATGGTCCCCACGATAGAGCGTCCACTAAGGACGGAGGCTGCCCAGCATCAGGTTCGCGAAGTGCTCGCCGACCTGCTCCCCCGACAGCTCGCCGTCGGCGTGGTACCACATGCCGAGGCGGTGGATGGCGCCGAAGTGGTAGTTGATCACCAGGTCGGCCGGGACGTCGGCGCGGAACACCCCGGCGCGCTGCCCTTCGGCGACCAGGTCGCGCACGCGCTCGTGGTAGGTCCGCCGCTCGGCGCGCACCTGGACCTGCTTGGACTTCTCCAGCAGCGGGAACGACTGGAAGAACACGGTCGCCGCGTCCAGGTCGGCGATGCTCGTCACCACGACGTCGACGATGATCGCGTGCAGCCGCTCCGGCAGCGGCAGCTCGGACTTCGCGAGCGTCTCCATCCGCCGCGTCTGCATCCGCAGCATCGCCACGTAGATCTCGAAGAGCAGGTCGTCCTTGGACTCGAAGTAGTGGTAGAGCCCGCCCTTGGTGACACCGGCGGCTTCGACGATCTCGCGGACCGTCGTCGCTTCGAAGCCCTTCTCGGCGAACAGCCGGACCGCCGCCCGCACGACCTTCTCCCTGACCGTCATGTCGCCACCCTATGTGAGCGGGGGGCCGGTCCGCGGCACCGCCGCGAACCGGCCCGTTCCTCACTTGCTCAGCAGGTTCACCTGCTCCGGGGTGGCGCGTTCACCGGTGTACGCCGTGATGGCCCCGGTACCCCGGTCGGTGACCGACGGTGGCTGGATGACCGCCGTCGTGGTGTCGGGGTTGATCTTGAAGACGTACGCGCCGGTGTAGCCGGCGTGCGACTCCTTCGAGAAGCCGAACGGCGTCAGGCCCGGGCCCTTGAGCGCGCCGGAGCTCATCGCGTCGACGAGCTTCTGCCGCGTCGGGTCCGGCCCGGCGGCCTTGAGCGCCTGCGCGAACGTGTAGGCCTGGACCATGCCGAACAGGACCGTGTTCGTGAACGGCTCCTTCGGGATGTACTTGTCGTGGATGCCCTTGAAGTAGGCGACCCACGGGTCCGACGTCTGCGCGACGTCCGGCAGGTAGCCGGTGCCGATCAGGCCGGCCAGCAGCTGCCCGCTGGACACGCTGGCGCCGCCGCGCTTGGCGAAGTCCTGCAGCAGCCCGGACAGCGTCGCCGGGTCCGCGCCGATGCTGCTGACCACGAACTGCGGCTTGTAGCCGATCTTCGCCGCGGCCAGGATCGACAGCGCGGTGAACGCCGGGATGCACGCGCAGACGACGACTTCGGCGCCGGCCGCCTTCAGCGCGGACAGCTGCGGCGTGACGTCGGTGTTCGCGCTGTCGTAGCCCTGCCGGACGACGGTCTGGTCCTTCACGAACTGGTCCAGACCGGCCTGGGTGTCGCGGCCGACGTCGTCGTTCTGCGTGAAGTACCCGACCTTCTTGCCCGCGAAGGTGTCCTTGATGTACTTGCCCTGGATCTTGCCCTCGCGCGTGTAGTCCACCTGGTACCCGAAGGTCATCGGCGCCTTCTGCGGGTTGTCCCAGGCGAGCGCGCCCGAGGACACCAGCAGGTCCGGTACGCCTTCGCCGTTGAGGTAGTCGACGACCTTGGAGTGCGTCGGCGTGCCCAGCCCGCCGACGATCGCGAACACCTTGTCCTGCAACACGAGTTTCTTCACGACCTCGACGGTCTTCGTCGGGTTGTAGCCGTCGTCCTCGACCTTGTAGTCGATCTTCCGGCCGTTGACGCCGCCACCGTCGTTGATCGCCTGGTACACCGCGCGGGCGCCGACGGAGATCTTGCTGTACCCCGGCGCGGCCGGCCCGGTCAGCGGCTGGTGGGTGCCGATCACGACGGTGTCCTTGGTGACGCCGACGGCGGAGTCCGCGGCCTGCTGACCGCCGCCGTCGCTCTCCCCCGCGCCGCCGCACGCGGTCAGCGCCAAGGCCAGGGCGAGGAAACCCGCGCCGTAGCTAGTGGTTCTCATGGTTCTCCTTCGTTTCGGCGGGCTTGCGGAGAAGTGTTCGGAGCCGCTGGAAACCGCCCTGGATGCCGCGCGGGAAGGCGAGCACGACGACGATGAGGATCACGCCGTACACCGCGAGCGGGAGGTTGTTGGCGACGTCGGTGTTCAGGTGCAGGACGTCGGCGAGGTCCTCGGACCAGGCCTGGAAGTACACGAGCGCGACCGCCCCCCACAGCGCGCCCCACAGGGACCCGAGCCCGCCGAGCACCACGGCCGCCAGCAGGCTCAGCGACAGCGCGGGCGTGAACGACCCGGGTGCTGCGGTGCCGAGCAGGAACGCCTGCAGGCCACCGGCGAGCCCGCCGCACACCGCGCTGACCAGGAACGCGAGGATCTTCGTGCGCCCGACGGCGATCCCGCTCAGCGACGCGGCGACCTCGTCGTCGCGGACGGCGCGGAAGTCGCGCCCGAGCCGCCCGCGCACGATGTTGACCACCAGCACCAGCGCGATGAGCACGCTGAGCCAGACGATCCAGGTCTGCCACCGCAGTTCCGGGACCACACCGACCACAGCGGACGGTCTGCTGTGGACGGTGAAGCTCAACCCGTTGCTGCCGCCGAGGAAGTCCGGGAACTTGCGGGTCAGCGCGGGCAGGCCGACGGCCAGCGCGAGCGTCGCCCCGGCGAGGTACGGCCC
>NZ_JAAGNB010000646.1:0-1613 GCF_010550475.1 Amycolatopsis sp. SID8362 | reverse complement strand
CGACCGCCTCGTCCGCCACCCGCGGATCCCCGGTGCGCGCGAACAGGTCCTGCAGCGCGACCCCGAGGGTGCCGGCGGCGGTCCGGCGGGCGGGCGCCGCGGTGGTGAGGGCGACCGCTTCGCGCAGCAGCCCGATCGCCTCGTGCAACGCGTCGAGGTCGTTGAAGTAGAGCGTCCGTTCGCGCAGG
This sequence comes from Amycolatopsis sp. SID8362, assembly GCF_010550475.1. NCBI lineage: Bacteria > Bacillati > Actinomycetota > Actinomycetes > Pseudonocardiales > Pseudonocardiaceae > Amycolatopsis > Amycolatopsis sp. SID8362. The sequence continues at coordinate 1,425 of NZ_JAAGNB010000646.1, read as the reverse complement.
GCGGCGGCCAGGTTGTTCAGCCGCGCCGACCGGTCCGGGTCGTCGACGGGCGTTTCCGCCAGGACCCGCCGCTCGCAGTCGACGGCCTCCTCGAGCACGTCGCGGTTCCCGGTGGCCTGGAACTCCCGGTGCAGGGCCGCGCCGAGGCTGGCCAGCCGGATCAGGCGGTCCGCCGGTTTCGCGACCGGCAGGGACACCGCCCGGCGCAGCCGCCGGACGGCTTCGTGGATGTCGGCCGCGTCCCCGGTGGCCTCGTGGCGGTACCGGCGCAGCAGCCCCGAGGCCTGGACCATTTCGCCGCACACCGGGACGTCCTCGGGGAACCCGGTGGCGGCCTCGTCCGCCGCCGCGATCGCGCTCGTGAGCAGGCCGCGGTCCGGCAGCGGCACCGGGAGGTCGAGCCTGCGCCGCGACTGCCGCACGACGTTGACCAGGTTGCCGAGCCGTCGGTCCCCGTCGGCCGCGTCGGCCGCCGCGAGGTAGGCGCGTACCGCCTCGTCGAGGTCGGCGACCCGGCCGTCCCGGTCGAAGCGCCCGGTCAGCGCGGCGGCGAGGCCGTGGTGGAGATCGGTCAGCGCGGTGTCGCGCGGCAGCGCGTTGGCCAGGCCGAACCGGCTCGTCCGGATCGCCAGCTCCAGTTCGGCGGGATCGCCGTAGTACTCGTAGGTGTGCCGGTGGATCGCGGCCAGCTGCGAGACCTGACCGGCGCTGATCGGCCCCGAGCTCGCGAGCGACATCAGCACCGACCGCGCGTCCACGAGGTCGTCGCGGCCACCGCTCTCCTGGAACCGGCCCAGCAGGACCGAAGCCAGATTGCCGCGGGCCGCCCGGCTGTCCCCGCACGCCCGGGCCAGCGCGACGGCGCGATCGAGTTCCCGAAGGTCGCCGGTTTGGTGGAAGCGTTCGACACAGGCCGCCATTTCGGCGCTGAGCGTCCTCGGGTCCGGCACGCCCCTAGGATTCCGGATGCGGGGCGGTCGGACAACGGAGGGGACACGGGTGGACCACGCGGCGGGCAAGCGACGTTTCGGGGTGCTGTGCGCCCGGCTGTCGGCGGACGGAGGCCCGCTCGCCGAGGCGGGGCCGATGCGGGACCTCGCCGAGCGCATCGTTGCCGAGGTCCGCCTCGGCCGGCCGCCGGCCGAGCTGACCGGCGACCTCGACGCCTTGGAGGACCTGCTGCTGCGGGCCGGGTACACGGCAGGCCTGAGCGACGTCCGCTCGGTGGCGCCACCGCTGCCGGGGCTGGGTGGCGGCCACCCGCAGCTGGAGGTCTTCGCCTGCCCGGGTGAAACCTGCCTGCGGGTCGCGCCCCTCTCGGCCGACGTGCCCGCGTGCCGGGTGCTCGACCGGCCGCTGCGCCGGCTGCGGCTCGGGTCATGAGCAAGTTCCTGGAGGCGCTGGCGGGCAAGCTGGCCGATCGCT
>NZ_JAAGNB010000595.1:0-2612 GCF_010550475.1 Amycolatopsis sp. SID8362 | reverse complement strand
GGTCGACGCGCTCGCCGCGCCGGTGACGGTGCCGCGGAACGGCACCGCCGACGCCGCCCTCACCACGCACATGCTGCCCGGCGCCCCCGCCGCGTGCCGCGCCCTCACTTTTCCCTTGACGTACAACGGAACGGCGGTCAAGCCATGAACAACCCGACCCTGCGCCGCGTGCTCGTGGTCACCACGGTGGTCGGCGCGACGCTGGGCGGCGGGATCGCCGTCGCGGCGTGGACGAGCTCCGGCTCCGGCACGGCCGGCGCGAAAGCGGGCACCGCGTCGGCGCCGTCGACCGCGACGGTGGACGCCTCGGCCCTCACCACCGGCCTGCTCTACCCCGGGGTCTCCGGCACCGCCCTGATCCGGATCACCAACCCCAACCCGTACCCGGTGAAGGTCAGCTCCGTCACCGGCAACGGGACCCCGACGGCGACCGGCGGCTGCCCGGGCGGCGCCGTGAGCTGGGTCGCGCAGCAGCCGAACACCGCGCTGGCCGCCGGGGCGAGCACAACCCTCACCCTCACCGGCGCGGTGTCGATGCTGTCCACGGCCGACGACTCCTGCCAGGGCGCGGTGTTCACGATCCCGGTCACCGTCACGGTGGTGAGCCAGTGAGCACCACCCGGGTGGTCGTCGCGGCCGCGCTGCTGGCGACGACGGCGTTCGGCGGTCAGGCCGAAGCGGCTTGGCTGAAGAGCGGCTCCGGGACCGCCGCGGCTGCGGCGCTGAAACTGTCCATACCGGACAAGCCCATCCTCGACTCGGCCAAGTGCAACAACAGCGGCGGCGGTCCCACGGCCACGCTGCACTGGACTTACCCGACTCCGCTGCCGCCGGGCTTCGAGCTGCTCACCGCGACCACCGCGGGCGGGACCGCTTCCACCGCGGGCACCGCCACGACCACTTCGGCCACCATCCCCCTGCCCGGCAACAACAGGGTGTACGTCAGCGTGCGCGCGACCGCCGGCGCGTGGAAGGGGACCCGATCCCCGGAGGTGGCCGCCTGCTGATTCCGGAACACCCCTGAAACCCCTGCAACGCAAAGGAAGAACCATGCTGGAAAGACTGCGTGCCGCGCGCGCCAACGAGGACGGCTTCACCCTCATCGAACTGCTCATCGTCGTCGTGATCCTCGGCGTCCTCGCCGGGGTCGTCGTGTTCGCCGTGCAGGCGTTCAACGGCGAAGGTCAGGCCGCCGCCTGCGAGACCGACTGGAAGAGCGTCCAGACCGCCAACGAGGCCTTCTACGCCAAGACCGGCGACTACGCCCTCGTCATGAAGGACCTCACGGACAAGGGCTACCTGAAGAACGCTCCCGCCGCCAAGAGCTACACCATCGGCCTCGGGGCCGGCGGCGTGGTCACCGCCAGCGGCGCCTGCACCCACTGAATCCCGGCCGCGGGGCGGGCAGGCCCGCCCCGCGGCACTCCATCCACAACGGACACCTCGCCCCGGAGGGAACCCATGCCCACCCTGACCGGCAGCCGCGCCGACGGCCTGCTCGAAGCGCTCTGGCAGGCGCGCGGCACCGACCTGCTGCTCACCGCCGGCCTGCCGCCGCAGCTGCGCGTGCACGGCGACCTCGCCGCGGTCGCCGGGCACCCCGTCCTCACCGGCGAGGACACCGACGCCCTGCTCGGCGAGCTGCTCACCGACGACCAGGCCCGCGCCTGGCGCACCGCCCACGAATTCGACTTCTCCTTCAGCTGGCGCGACCACGCCCGCGTCCGTGGCAACGCCTTCACCCAGCGCGGCGCCACCGTCGTCGCGCTGCGGATGATCCCGCGCCGGATCCCGGCCATGGCCGACCTCGGCCTGCCGCCGATCCTGGGCGACTTCGCCCGGCGGCACCAGGGTCTCGTGCTCGTCACCGGGCCGACCGGCTCGGGCAAGTCGACGACGCTCGCCGCCGTCATCGACCGGATCAACCACGAGCGCGCCTGCCACATCCTCACCGTCGAAGACCCCATCGAGTACGTCCACGAGCACCGGCGGTCCGCGGTGAACCAGCGCGAGGTCGGCACCGACACCGAATCCTTCCCGGCCGCCCTGCGCAGCGCGCTGCGCGAGGACCCGGACGTCCTGCTGGTGGGTGAGATGCGCGACCTCGAGTCGATCCGCTTCGCCCTCACCATCGCCGAAACCGGCCACCTGGTCTTCGCCACGCTGCACACCAACGACACCGCGCAGTCGCTGGCCCGGATGATCGACGTCTTCCCGGCCGGGCAGCAGGAACAGGTGCGGGTGCAGCTCGCCGCGGCCCTCACCGGGATCGTCTACCAGCGGCTGCTGCCGCGCGTCGGCGGCGGGCTCGTCGCGGCGTTCGAGGTGCTCGTCGCGAACACCGCCGTGCGCAACCTGATCAAGGAGGGCAAGCCGCACCAGCTGCGCAACGCGCTGGTGACCGGCCACCGCGAAGGCATGGTGACGCTGGAGCAGTCGCTGTCCGCGCTCGTCGCCGCCGGCCTGGTCTCCCCCGCCGACGCGGCCGCCCGCAGCCTGCACCCGCACGACATCGACCCGCGCCCGCGGCCCCGGAGCGTGCCGGCATGAGACTCCGCACCCAGCCCCGCACCGTCGACCTGCGCACGGTGACCCCGGACCGCGCGGCCGCC
>NZ_JAAGNB010000552.1:0-1988 GCF_010550475.1 Amycolatopsis sp. SID8362 | reverse complement strand
GGCCAGCATGGCGCGCAGCGTGCGCGACGGGTCGAGCCGGCCGCGCCGCGACGGCGTCCGCCGGGCGGCCGGACGCTGCGGGAGTACCGGGTGGAGGGTGGCCAGCAGTTCGCGGAGGTGTTCGCGCTCGGCCGTGGTCAGGGCGGCGAGGTCGCGGTGGCGCAGGACCTCCTGCGCGCTCGCGGCGACTTTCAGCTGGTCGTGGCCTTCGCCGCCCTCGGCGTCCCCGCCTTCGGCGTCGACGAGCGGCGCGATCCGGGCCTGCTTCGGCACGGTGGTCTTCGCGCGCTGCGGGGTCGGCGTTTCGATGGAAAACCACTGGCTGAAGGCTTCTTCGTAGCTCGGAAGGTCGTCCGGGCTGGAGCACAGCGTCAGCCGCCCGGCCCAGTACAGCTGCGTGGGCTCGGCGACGTCGATCTCGGCGACGGCCGCCAGGTAGGCCTGGACGCGGTGCGCGTCGCAGGCCACCCCAGCCTCGCGCAGCGCGGCGGCGAACCCGGCGTACCCGGCGACGGGGTCGGCGGCGGTGGTCATGCGTCCATTGTGCGCTTCTTCGGTGTCCCGGCGAGGAGTCGAACCTCGGACCTCGGCGTTCGTAGCGCCGCGCTCTGTCCTGCTGAGCTACCGGGACGGGGCGGTCCGCGCACCCGTCCCTCCCCGGATGGGCGCGCAGACCGCGCTCTTCGCCGCGGCCGACCCAAGGTAGCGGCGGGTGGGCGCGAAGAGCTTTTCGGAAAGAATTCAGCGAACGGCTCGGGAGATCGTGCCGCAGCGCTTCAGTTGTCGGTCCACGATCTCCTCCTCTCTGCTGTGCTGGAAAAAGGATGCCCGAGCCGCGCGGGCGGGGCAACGCAATTAAAAACGCCCACCCGGTCCTTTGTGGACCGAGCGGGCGTTTTCGGGTTCCGTGTCAGGAAACCTTCATGCCGGGCTGGATGTTCGCGCAGCCGCGCAGGCCGGCCGTCTTGTTCAGCTCCAGGATCGGCGGCAGCGTCTTCTGCGCGTACGCCTGCAGTTCCGCGAGCTTCGCCGGGTCGACCAGGTCGCGCCGGACGTGGTAGCTGACCCAGTTGCGCGAGTCGACGGTCATGTTCCCGATCGGCTGGTTGACGAAGATCGTCACGTAGTCCTGGTCGAACCGCGGGTCCTTGTCGAACTGCAGCGTCGTGATCCACGAGCCGATGAACGTGATCAGCTCCGGCTTGGCCTTCGTGAAGACGTAGTCGCGCAGGCCCTGCATGTCGGCGCGGTGCAGGTAGTCGGCGATCGGCTTGTCGCCGAGGCCGGCCAGGTCGAGCACCCGGATTCGGCTGCCCAGCGACGTCCCGCCGAGGTCGATCAGGCCGACCTGCGCGGTGTCCGGCAGCTTGAGGATGTCGGCGAACCCGTTGACGGCCTGGGCGTCGCGCTCGGCGACGATGCAGAACGCGGTCTTGACGTTGGCGCGGTAGGTCGTGCCCTGGGTGTAGAAGCCGCTCACCGAGCTGACCGCGGCCACGACCAGCAGGCAGGCGAGCACGATCCGGCCGCGCAGCCGGGCCGCGGACAGCGCCTCGACGACCACGACCGCGGCGCCGAACGCGCCGAGCGTCCAGACCGGGGTGGCGAAGCGCAGCTGCCCCATCCAGTCGTACTCGAGGACGATGTAGGCGACGACGGTCAGCCCGAACGGCGCCAGCAGCGCGATCAGGCCGGTGCGCAGCTTCGACGGCCGGATCATCAGCATGACCAGGCACGCGACGGCGATCGCGACGACCAGCCAGCCGACGTAGGAGACGATCTCCCCGGGCCGCGCGAGGTCGTCGAGGGTCGGCGGTTCCTGCCCCTTCGCGACGGCGGTGTTGGGCACCAGCCGGCCGAACTCGAACCAGCGGAAGACGACGTAAGCGCCGTACGGCACGGCGAACCCGGCGACGGACGCGACGACCGCGCGGACGCTGCGCCCGAGCAGTTCCCGCTTCAGGAACAGCAGGACGACGATCGGGTAC
>NZ_JAAGNB010000509.1:0-1582 GCF_010550475.1 Amycolatopsis sp. SID8362 | reverse complement strand
GGGGAGGCAGCGCGCCGCTGGCCAAGGAGGCGCGCGGTGCGGCGGAGACCGTGGCGCACGAGCTGCCTGCCGCGGGTGATGCTGGTGGGCGGACTGTGCGGCGAGAGGGGCCTGCCGTGAGTGAGGCCGGTGGGCGGACCGTGCGGCAGGAGGTGCCCGCGGTCGGTGTTGCCGGAGCGCGGGGCGTGCGGCGCGAGGTGCCCGCCGTGGATGCCGAAGCGCACACCGTGCCGCAAGAGCGCGTCGAGCCTGAGCGGATCGAGCCCGAAACCGAGCCCACCGAAACCCCCGAAGCACCCGCGAAAGAACGCGGTCGCTGGTGGCGGGGCTTCACCGGCTCACTGGCCGCCGGCCTGACCGTGCTCGCTCTCGGCGTGCTCGTCGTCGCCGGGTTCTGCCTCTACACCGGCGCCCCCGGCCCTGGCGCGACCCTCCTGATCGGTCACCCCATCGCCGCCGTGCTCGCGCTGCTCGCTCAGCGCGTCGCCGACCGTCGAAACGGCCCGGCCGCGGCGGGCGCGGGGGTCGCCGTCGTGCTGTTCACCGTCTCCGCGTTGACGCTGTTCTGGCTCACTTGAGCGCGGTCAGCGTGTCCCCGCGCTCCTCCAGCAGCACCGGCCCGGCCGCGCCCAGGCGGACGACGCCCGAGTAACCACGGCGGTCGACTCCGACGGTGCGGATGGTCGAGCCGTCGTTCTCGTTCAGCACCGCCAGGCCACCCTTGATCGGGATGACCAGCTGGTTCGCGAACGTGATGCCCGGGCCCATCGCGCTGCTCAGGGTCCAGCGGGGGGACAGGTCGTCGCGCGAGAGGGCCAGTACCTTCGAGCCGCTGAACCAGTACACGTTCGCCGCGGTCTGGGTGGTCGCCTCGACGCCCGACGGCGGGTCCTGGGCCAGGTCGGAAGGCGGCACGTCCAGGGGGTACGCCGCGCGCTGGGTGCCGTCGCCGTTGTAGGTCACCAGGAGCTTCTGGTCCGGCAGCACCACGGCCGTCAGGTCGCCCGACATCGCGACCACGCGGGCGCGCTTGCCCGCCAGCACCGAGCTGAAGCTGACCTGGGGCTCGTCGTCCTTCTCCGGGGCCGCCTTGTAGACCGTCAGGCGATCGGCCGGGTCGCCGGGGCAGCGCTCGATCACGCCGACCTTGCCCGACGACATCGCCACCGTGCCGTACGTGCAGCCCGTGCGGGGCTGCTTGCCCGCGTTGACCAGCGCCGGGACCTCGCCGTATTCGGCGCTCTTCACCAGGTCGTCGCGCCAGGTGTCGAGGAGCTTCTTGCCGGTCGCCGTCACGTGCGAACCGTCGTTGACCAGCTGGGTGCCCATCTCCGCGTTGCCGTTGCGCTGGGCGGTGATGCGGCCCGTGCCCGGGTCCAGCTGTGTCACTTCGCTGCAGTTGACGTCCTTGTGGTAGACGGCGTTCAGCCGTCCCCACGTCTCGTTCATCGTGCAAAGCGGCAGGTCACGTGCGTAGTGCCAGCGGATCTGGCCGGTGAGCGGGTCGCGGGCGGCGACCTCGCCGCCGTCGGCGGTGGCCACCGCGTCGCCGGCCACCACCGGCACCGGGGTCGCGCCGCTG
>NZ_JAAGNB010000459.1:0-3345 GCF_010550475.1 Amycolatopsis sp. SID8362 | reverse complement strand
CAGCTGCCCGTCCGCGCACGTCGCCGTGGCGGGGCAGGGCGGGCCGCCGTCGGCCGCGTGGGCGGTGGCGGGCAGGCCGGCCGCCAAGACCGTGATCACGGCCAGCAACGTCGTTCTGGTACCCATTCGTGCGCTCCTGTCAGAAGTTCTTGGCGGTGACGGTCCAGCCCGGCGTGGCGCAGAGACCGCAGCCCGCGCCGAGGAAGTAGTCACGCGCGGTCCGGTTGCCGTTGAGGGTGAAGTCGAACCAGTTGACGAGCACGCGCACGGCCTCTTCGCGGACGCTCGGGTCGGGATTGCCGTCGCGCTGGCCGTAGACGAACCCGGTGTGCCCGGCGGCGGGGTTGGTCGCCCGGACCGCGGGGACGGTGACGAGGTCGTAGTTGGCGCCGCTGTTCGGGTAGGCGACGTCGGCGGGACCACCGTCGGCGAACAGGACCGGCGTGTGCAGCTTCCGCAGGTTCTCCCGGCCGTAGCCGAGGGTGCCGTCGGCGAAGAACCCGCTGTCGAGCGACAGCACCGACTTCACGCGCGGGTCCGCACCGGCGACGAGCGCCTCGATGCCGCCGCAGGAGTGGCCGGCGACGCCCACCCGGTGGATGTCGAGCTTGTCCCGCAGTTCACTCCCCCGGCGGTCGTTCTCCCGTTCCGCCCAGGTGATCGCGTCGGTGATCACCCGCGGTTCCGGGCTGCCGTTCTCGGTCAGCGCGGGCTCGTCGAACCCGCCGACGGCCACGACGACGAACCCGTGCGCGGCCAGCAGCGTCTCCAGCGTGAGCAGCTCGTCGTTGCTCGTGTGCCGGCACGCGCCGTTGCCGAAGACCACGACCGGCAGGCGCCCGCGCACCCGATCCGCGTCGGCGGGCCGGTAGACGGTGTACTCGGCGGCGTAGTCCCCGGTCTTGGCGGCGGGTTCGCGGACCACCGGGTGGAACACGGTGGCCGCGGGCGGTGCGGGCGGGGCCGCGGTGTCCACCTCGGGGGAACCGGGCACGAACGCGGCGGTCACCGCGACGAGCGCGGTGACGGCGGCGACGAGCGCCGGTTTGAGCACTGCCTTTCGCATCGGAAGTCCTTTCATCGTGGGGTGGCCGCGTTGAAGACCGGCTTCGGCACCGCGACCTGGTTGAGGCCCCAGCGGGACATGATCCCGACGTAGGTGCCGTTCTCGAACAGCTCCTCGAACGCCTTCTGCAGCACCGGGCCCAGGCCGGACGACTTGGTGACGTACAAGGCGAGATCGTCCTTGGTCGCGCCCTGCGCTTCGGTCTGCGTGACGTACTTGTTCCCGCCCTGCCGCTGGATGACGTCGATCGCCGCCGCTTCGGTCATCCCCGCGGCGTCCGCGCGGCCCGAGCGGGTGGCCAGCAGCGTGGCGTTCGTGTCGTCGAGGCCGACTGCTTGCGTGGCCTTCCGCTTGGTGTCCGTGCAGAACCCGGACAGCTTGTTCAGCTGCTCCTCGACGACGCTGGCCGTGACCACCGCGATGCGCTTGCCGCAGAGGTCTTCGACCCGCGCGATCCCGGCCGTCGAATCGGCGGGGAACACGTAGGCGGTGCGGGTGGTCATCCAGGTGATCGTGTCGAACTGCTCCTCGCGCTCCGCGGTCGCTTTGACCGGGCCGTTGAACGCGTCGTACCGGTTGGCCTGCATGCCCTGCAGCGCGGCCGGCAGCCCGGCGACGACGATGGTCCGCGTCGTGACCCCGAACACCTGGCCGAGCGCGGCCTGGAAGTCGGCATCGATCCCGGTGACCGTGCCGTCCGGCGCGATCGTGCGGTACGGCGGGTGGGAGTCGCCGGCGAACCTGATCTCGCCGGAATCCTTGATCGCCCGCGGCAGCGCGTCGTGCAGGGCCGGCACCACCGGGAGGTTCGTCCCGGTCGCCAGGCTCGGGGAGCCGCCGCCCACCGTGCACCCGGTGGCGGCCAGCCCGACGGCGGCCGCCGCGAGGATCGCACTCCGGCTTCGTCGGCGAAGTGAAGATCGCACTGGACTCCTTTGTGGACAGTCAGGTCAACCCGTCGAGCCACGCGGTCATCCGCGCGGTCAATCCGTCGCCCGTGCGGGCGTCGACGTTGTCGGCGTGCAGTTCCAGCACCGGGATCCCCGCCGCGCGCAGGGCACGCGTCGTGAAGTAGCTGCCGCGGGCGTCGTCGGACACCAGGTGCACCACCCCGTCCACGCCGTGGTGGCGGGCTTCCTTGACGTACCACTCCGCCGACCACGGCGGCGTGTACAGCTGGTCGCCGAACGCGGCGAAGCGGGCCGCCAGTGCGCGCAGCGGGTCGTCGCCGTAGCGCAGGTAGCCGTCGGCGGCGATGGCGAGGTACATCGACCACACGAAGACCGCGCCGTGCGACTCCTGGAACCGCCGGTAGAAGTCGAGGTCGAACCACAGCCCGCGGCCGATCCACATCAGCCGCAGCCGCTCGTCCGGGCACACCGCGACGCCGGCGTCGATCCGGTCGCGCACCTCGTCGTGGAACGCGCGCGCCGCGTCACGCGCCCATTCCGTGCCGCGGTGCCACTGGGGCACCATGACGCTCGGGATGCCGTCGGTGACGGCGATCGGGCACGGCCGGGCCGCCGCGATCAGGTCGCGGGTGCGGCGGTTCCACTCCTGCTGCTCGTTGACCAGGTCCAGCACCTCGCGAAACCTCGTCTCGGAGAACACCCGGCCGGTGGTCTGCTCCAGGAACCGGATGAGCCCGGTCAGCTCGCCGGTCAGCAGATCGAGCCGGTCGCTGCCGATCGCCTCCTCCCAGCGGTGCGGCATCAGCTCCCACCACCGCTCCGGGACCTCGTTCTCCGCCGCGCTTTCCAAGGCGTAGTAGGTAACGCCGGGTTGGGCGTCCCAGACGTCGAAGATCTTGCGGGACGCGTCCCCGGTCGTCTCGCCCAGCACGATCGACGGCTTCGGCAGCCCGCCCCACGGCGCCTGGCCGGGATCGTCCTCGAACGCCGACGCCAGCGAAGTCGCGCTGTACTGCTCGACGTAGTCCGGGTAGCCGCGGTCGCGCAGCAGGCCGAGGTAGCGCTGGGTCTGGCGCTTGGCGGCGACGATCGAGGCCCACCACTGGTTGACCACGTACGGGATGCCCATCGCCCGGAAGATCTCCTGCGGCGCGTCCGCGTTGACCAGCGCCAACGGGCCGTCCTCTTCGCGCACCCGGGCGAACCACTCGCGCTGGTAGGCGGTCGCGGTGGTCGCCGACGCCAGCCGGGCCGTCATGCCACTGCCGCCGGAACCAGCGCCGCCAGCGCCTCGGGCGTCAGCTCGCCGTACGGCTGCCGCTCGGCCAGGACCGCGGGCAGCCCGGTCGCGGCCCGCTGCTCCGGGAA
>NZ_JAAGNB010000410.1:0-2371 GCF_010550475.1 Amycolatopsis sp. SID8362 | reverse complement strand
CCGCCGAACGGCCGGTGTTCATCGCCGGCCGCGGCGCCCGCGACAGCCGGGAACCGTTGCGGGAACTGGCTTCGCGGTGCGGTGCGCTGCTGGCGACGTCCGCCGTCGCGCACGGGCTCTTCCACGGCGACGAGTTCGCGCTGGGCATCTCGGGCGGGTTCGCGTCGCCGGCCACCGCCGAGCTGATCCTGGGCGCCGACCTCGTCGTCGGCTGGGGCTGCGCGCTGAACATGTGGACGACGCGGCACGGCAAGCTGCTCAGCCCGCACGCGAAGCTCGTCCAGGTCGACGTCGAGCAGGCGGCCCTCGGCGCGCACCGGCCGGTCGACCTCGGCGTCGTCGGTGACGTCGCGGCCACCGCGGTGGAGGTGCTGGCCGTGGCGAAGGAACGTCAGGGCTACCGCAGCGACGACGTCGCCCGCCGGATCGCGACCGGGCGCTGGAACGACGTCGAGCACGAGGACCTCTCGGGCGACGGGCGCATCGACCCGCGGACGTTGAGCAAGCTCTTGGACGAACTGCTGCCGCCGGAGCGGATCGTCTCGATCGACTCGGGCAACTTCATGGGCTACCCGAGCGCCTACCTTTCGGTGCCCGACGAGCGGGGATTCTGCTTCACGCAAGCGTTCCAGAGCATCGGGCTGGGCCTGGGCACCGCGATCGGCGCGGCGCTCGCCCGCCCGGACCGCCTGCCGGTGCTGGGCACCGGCGACGGCGGGTTCCACATGGCACTGTCCGAACTGGACACCGCGGTCCGGCTGGGGCTGCCGCTGGTGGTCGTCGTCTACAACGACGCGGCCTACGGCGCGGAGATCCACCACTTCGGCGACGCCGACATGGCGACGGTCTGCTTCCCCGACACCGACCTCGCAGCCATCGGCCGTGGCTTCGGCTGCGCGGGCGTGACGGTCCGGTCGGCCGGCGACCTGTCCGCGGTGCGCGAGTGGCTGGCCGGGCCGCAGACCGCGCCCCTGGTGATCGACGCGAAGATCGCCGACGACGGCGGGTCGTGGTGGCTCGCGGAGGCGTTCCGGCACTGACCCGGCCTTGACAAGCGTCCCGGCCGGGCTGAATGCTGACCTAGTTGTCTTACAGTCGTAAGACAGTGGGGGAACTAGTCATGGAGCTTCGATGCGACTCTTCCTGGCCGTTTTGGCGGCCGTCACCCTGTTCGCCGCGCCGGCGGACGCGGGCCAGTCCCGCCCGCCCGCGGACGCCGCAGGCGCCTTCCTCGCCGCGTTCGACGACCACGCGATCGTCGCGAAGTCCAGTCCGGACGTCGGGACGTTCCTGTTCGACCTCGTCCGTGACCCGCGCTTCCCCGGCCGCGTGAACGACATCGCGGTGGAGTGCGGCAATTCGCGGCTGCAGCCGCTGCTGGACCGCTACATCGAAGGCGGCGACGTCCCGGACATCAGCCGTGTCTGGCGTGACACGACCCAGCCGAGCTGCGGGTTCTCGACGTTCTACGAGCAGCTCTTCGCGCTGGTGCGGCAGGTCAACACGACGCTGCCCGCCGGGCGGAAGATCCGCGTGCTGGCGTGCGACCCGCCGGTGGACTGGAGCCGCGTCCAGGCGCCGTCGGACCTGGAGCCGTTCCTCGACCGCGACCCGACGATCGCTTCGGTGGTGGAAACGCAGGTGCTGCAGAAGAACCGCAAGGTCCTGATGCTGTTCGGCCTCGGGCACCTGACGCACGACGGCGGCAGCGGCGCGGTCGCCCGGCTGGAGCGCGCGCACCCCGGTGCGGCGTACGTCGTCGCGGACCACCGCGGGTTCACCGCGGACAACACCCGGCTCGAACAGCGGCTGGGGTCGTGGCCCGCGCTGGTGCCGCTGCGGAGTTCCTGGCTGGGCGGGCTCGAGACGACGTACTTCCCGCTGAACCGGGACTACCCGCCGGGCACCAAGGGCTACCCGGGCGTGGACGCCTACCTGTACGAAGGACCGGCGGACACCTTGCTGCGCGAGCCGTTGTCGGCCCGCGCGATCCTGGACACGGCCTACCTGAACGAACTCCGGCGGCGGGCGACGGCGATTCAGGCGCCGCCGGACGGGCTGGAGTGGCCGGAGTTCTTCTTCGACCGGGAACGCAACTCAGGGGTGCTGCTGCGCGGCTAGTCTCGCGCGGGGGTCGTGAGTGTTCAGTCGGGTTCTAACCCGACTGAACACTCACGACCGGGTGCGACACCCAGACGTTCGGCTCGACGTAGACCGCGAAGTCCTGGGCCACCGAGACGAACATCGGGGCGAGCGCGCCCGGGACCGCCACGACGCCGTCGCGGTCGAAGGGCAGCCCGGTCCAGCGCCGCCAGTCCCCGAGCGGCGCCTGGACCGTCGCCGAACAGGGCGCGACGCCTTCGACGCGGCC
>NZ_JAAGNB010000356.1:0-1743 GCF_010550475.1 Amycolatopsis sp. SID8362 | reverse complement strand
CCGCGCGGCGGACGCCGTCACCACCTACCTGGACCCCTTGCGGGGCGGGGAGGACGGCGGCGGCTGGCCGTTCGGCGGCGCGGTGCGGCACACCGCGCTCGTGCGCCGGCTCCTGGCCGTCGACGGCGTCCTCGCGGTGTCGGGGCTTTCGCTCACCGCCGACGGGCTGCGGCTGCCGCCGTGCACCGACCACCCGATCCCGCCGGACGACCTGGTGTGGCCGGACCGCCCGCTGCTGATCCCGGTGGAGGAGCCCGCATGACGTGCACACCCACGACCGGCACGTTCCGGCTCCTCGACGACGTCGTCGGGTGGGACCAGGACGCCGTGGCGGACCTCGTCGGGTTCGGCGACCCGGCCGGTGTCCGGCTCGCCCACGCCGGCGCGTCCCCGGACGGCCCGACGCGGACGGAACTGCTGCCGTGGTTCCCCGATCCGCGGCTGGCCCCCGGCTGCGGCCCGTGCGGCTGGTACCTGCTGTCCGGCAAGCGGTTGCTGCGCCGGGACACCTGTGACGGCGGCTGGGTGCCCGTCTGGCCGCCCTACTGCGACCCCCGGCTGCTGTCCGCGCCGACGGCCGTGGCCGCGCGCGGGCACCGGATCGCCGTGGTCGACTCGGGCCGGGTCTTCGTGTGGCGCAACGAAGGCGACCACCTGGTCGCGGTGATCGGGCTCCGGCACGCGAAGGTCGTCGCGCTCGCGCAGGACGAGCAGGTGCTCGTTTCCCGCGAGGGCAGCGACCGGTTGTGGCGCTACGGCGCCGACGGGCGGCTCTGCGAGGTCGTCCGCACGCACGTCCGGGGCGAGATCATCGGCATCCGCACCGGGCCCGGCCGCACGATCTGGCTGCTCACCGAGGAAGCCGGCCGGTTCCGGATCTACCGCGACCACGGTGAGTCCACACTGGACGAACTCGCCGCGGAGGTGCCGTTCAGCGGGCTCGTCCGCGCGGACGAGGACGGCTTCTGCCTGCGCGAGCCGGGTCCCGACGGCGAGGTGACCTCCTGCTACGACTGGGAAGGGCAGCCGCGCGAGGAGCCGGCACCGGAGACCGGGCAGTTCGTCACCGAGGGCGAGTTCACCACCTTCCGGATCGACAGCGGGATCTCGCGCTGCCGGTGGCACCGCGTCCGGGTGACCGCGGACGTGCCGCCGGGCACCGCGGTGTCGGTGTCCATCGTCGTGTCCGAGGACGGGGAGTTCGCCGACAGCGACTGGCAGACCGCGCCCGCGGGCGTCACCGACTTCCTCGTCGACCAGCCGCCCGGCCGCCACCTCACGGCCCGCGTGCGGCTGTCCGGCGACTCGTCGGGGACGCCGGTCCTGCACCGGATCCGGCTCGACTTCCCGCGGTCCACCAGCGCGGACCTGCTGCCCGCCGCGTTCCGGCAGGACCCGGCGGCCGACGACTTCACCGAGCGGTTCCTGTCCCTGTTCGACGCGACCACGGCCGAGATCGACGAGGTCGTCGAGCGCTACCCGGCGCTGCTCGACCCGGCCGGCGTGCCGGACGGCGCGCTGCCGTGGCTGGCCGGGCTGCTCGGCCTGTCGTTCGAAGCAGGCTGGGACGCGGAAACGCGCCGGAAGCTGATCACCGCCGCCCCCGCGCTGTACCGGCGGCGCGGCACCCCCGCCGCGCTGAAGGACGCGATCGGGATCGTCTTCGGCGTCGACCCGGTCATCGACGAGCTGCCCGGCGACCGGCACTGGGCGCAGGTGCGCGCGACCGCCGCGCCGCCGACC
>NZ_JAAGNB010000316.1:0-2385 GCF_010550475.1 Amycolatopsis sp. SID8362 | reverse complement strand
CGTGGTGAGCCCGGTTTCGACCTTGCTCAGGTAGCCCTTGCTGTAGTGGACGCGGTCCGCCAGTTCCGTGAGGGAGAGGCCGGCGGCGTGGCGCAGGCGGCGCAGCTCCGCGCCGAACGTCGCTCGTTCGCTCATCAGCACCCACCCTCGTCGAAGGACAAGTATGGCCGTGGAAACGGTCCCGGGACACCGGCCGGCCGGGGTGCTCGCCCCGGCCGGCTCGTGGTCGTGTCGCATGCCGGCCTCAGCCGAACACGACGGTCAGCAGGGCCAGGACGAGCCCGATCGCGTGGGTCTGCATGGCTACCGCACCTCCTCTCCGTACGCGGCGACCACCGGGGTGAGCTGCTGCGGCGCGGTGACGGGGTCCGGCTGGTGGCCCAGCGCGACCCCGGCGACCAGCGCCGACGCGGTCAGCCAGAAAGCCAGCCGCAGGAGCAGCGAAAACGAACAGACGACCTTCATTTCGACTCCTTCGACTGGGCGCACGCGGGCGCCACCCGGGCACCCGGGAACACCCGGTGGTCTTGTGGTTTATCGCCGCGGAATCGGTGCGGCCCATGCAGAATGCGGCCCATCGGAACGGTCCGACAAGGAGTTTCCTGTTTCCGCTAACGAGGGGAAAGGAAACCCCGGGATAACGATCCGTTCGTCCCGACATGATCGACTGGACACCGGCCGCGGCGGTGACGAGTATTGATCCCCGTGCGTGGAGCGGGCAGGGGAGGAACGGTGGACCTCAGTGCGGCGGACGTGGTCGGAGAGCTGAAGATTCTCCGCAAGGGGAGGGCAATTTTCACCACACCGCTCGGCGATCGGGTCGGCCCGGCGTTGCGCACCACATGTGGCATTTTGGAAGATGACGACACCGTGGAGATGCGGCGTAAAATCACGAATCGCTTGCGCCCGCTGGTCGAGACGCTGCCGGAAGACCTCAGGATCGCGTTGCTGGCGGCGTTCGCGCTGGACGAAGCCGCGCGCAAGCCCTTCTACCAGGAGCGGGTGCGCTGGGCCGCGATCACGCTGGAACGCGACGACCGCACCGTCCGGCGGCGCATCGACGACGGCATCGAGCAGATCGCGGCAATGGCGGTGGCGGCCGCCCGGCCGCACTCGCCGTCGCCCTACCCGAGCCGCAGTTGGCACACCGAAGAACTGCGCGTCTCACTGGCACTGGACCAGCCGCAGGCGGAGGTGTTCGAAATCCGCCGGGTGGTCGCGGACGCCGACGAAATCAGCGAACTCGATCTCGCGCTGACGCTCACCACGACCGCCAATTCCGGCGCATCCGTGAGTGCGGAGGATCTCGAGGTCGACGTGTTCCACGGCGGTGTGCTCACCAAGCGCGAGATGGAGTCGAGCGACCGCGTCGGGCTCGCGTTGCGATTGCCGGCGCCGTTGCAGCGCGGGCAGCGGCACGAGATCGCGCTGCGGTTCCGGGCGCGCCTGCGGGAACCGCATTACGTGTGCGTGCCGCGGCACCCGTGCGAGTTGTTCGACCTGCACGTCCGCTTCCGGGACCAGGTGCCGGAGCGGATCGTGAAGCTGGAGAAGGCGTTCCAGAACGACACGCGCGACCGCTTCCCGCGCGGGACGGAGCTGACCGCCGACGACGCCGGTGAGGTGCACGTCCAGTTCCGGCACCTGGCACCGGGCTTCGCCTACGGCGTCCGCTGGCAGTCCGACCCCGAATGACGTGAATGACTCATTCATGTCGCCGGACGACATGAATGAGTCATTCACTGCACGCGGTCAGCCGGTCGGGGCCAGGGACGTGGGCACCTCGCCCGGCACCCCGAGCAGCTTGGCCTCGCCGAGGTTCAGGTAGTTGCCGGAATCGCCGCACGACCCGGACTTGACCGGCTGCCAGCCGATCTTCAGCCGCAGGACACCGGTGACGTCGAGGTCGATCGCCGTCGGCTTGTTCAGTTCCAGCACCGTCGTCTGCAGCTTGCGGCCGTCGCCGAAGATCTCGAGCTGCACCTTCAGGCCGGAGTCGGCGGAGTTGTCGTCGAGGCCGGCGGTCGCGGTGAACTTCCGGTAGCCCTTGGAGATGTTGTACTCGGCCGTGTCGGCTTCCGAGCACTCCTGGACGCCGGTGCCGACGGTGTGCAGGTACGGCTTGCCGCCGATGTTGCCGGTCTCGTGGTTGCGGTCGAAGGACCCCTCGACCGGGGTCAGCTCGCTCAGGTACTGCTCGACCGTCGCGTCGCCGGCGGAGGCGGAAGCCGGGACCGCCGGCGCGGACGTGGTGCTCGCCGTGGTGGGAGCGGCGGCGGTCACCGTGGCCGTGGGCGGGGCCTGCGTGATCGTCACCGGGGCGGGCGCGGCCGCCGGGGTGCCGCCCGAGTTCGCCAGCGCCACCGTCGTGACGCCGGCGGCGGC
>NZ_JAAGNB010000256.1:0-2280 GCF_010550475.1 Amycolatopsis sp. SID8362 | reverse complement strand
CGGGGGATGGTCCGGGCCGGGTCGCGGACCTCCTCGCCGAGCGTCGCCAGCCGCGCGTACCCGGCGAAGGCGAAGAAGAGCAGCCCGGCCGCTTCGAGCACCCCGCCGCCCCCCGGCCAGGCGAAGAGCGGCCCGCCCGCGGACGGCCCGGTGGCCATCGCCACGCCCGCGGCGGTGAGCACGAGCAAGGTGCACGACACGATCACCCGGGTCGCCAGCGCGGACCGGTGCACGCCGAAGTAGTTGACGGTCGTGAGCGCGGCGACCACCGCGACGGCGAGCAGGCTCCGCCACGGCTGCCCGAGCCCCGGCGCGGCGTAGGCGACGACGGTCAGCGTCATCGCGGCGCAGCTGGCCGTCTTCCCGGTGACGAATCCCCATCCGGCGAGGTAGCCCCAGAATTCACCGAGCCTTTCCCGGCCGTAAACGTAGGTCCCGCCGGATTCGGGATGAATCGCGGCGAGCCGCGCCGAAGACGTCGCATTGCAGTAAGCGACGACGGCCGCGACGACGAGCGCGAGTAGCAGCCCGCTGCCCGCGGCCCGCGCGGCCGGCGCGAACGCGGCGAACACCCCGGCCCCGATCATCGAGCCGAGGCCCAGGAAAACGGCGTCGGCCAGGCCGAGCCGGCGGGCGAGCGGGGTCGGACGCATCCGGGTGATCCTCCTTGTTTCGCACGTGTTGCGCGCCACAGCGAACCACGGTGCACGGGGAACCGAATAGGGTCGATTCCGTGCCCGCCCCTTCACGCCATTCCCGCCTGTCCGCCGACGGCCCCGTCCTCGACGGGATTCCCGAGCACGGCCGCGTCCCGCGTTACTACGCGGTGAAGGTCGAACTGCTGGCGGTGATCGCGGAACTCGGCGAAGGCGCGGTGCTGCCCACGGAACGGGAATTGTGCGAACGGTTCGAAGTGTCGAGGGCGACCGTACGGCAGGCGGTGAGCGAACTGGTGCTGGAGGGCAAGCTCAGCCGCCGCCAGGGGAGCGGCACCTACGTCGCCGGCCCGAAACTCGTCCAGCCGCTGGCACTGGTCAGCTACACGGAGGGGTTGCGCCGCCAGGGCATCCGCCCGGGCCGCAACGTGATCACGCTCGAACGGCGCCTCGCGGGCAGCGCGCTGGCCGCCGACCTGCAGGTCACGTCGGACGCCGAAGTCTTCCACCTCGAGCGGGTGCTGCTGGCCGACGAGGAGCGCGTCGGGCTGGAGTCGACATATCTGCTCGTCGAGCGTTTCCCGGACCTGCTGGACGTGTTCGACCCGGAGCAGTCGCTGTACGCGTGCCTGAGCGAGCGGCTCGGGGTGGTGTTCGACGGCGCCGAGGAGCGGGTCGAGACGGTGCTGGCCACCCCGCGCGAAGCCCTGCTGATCGGCACCAACCCGGCCCTGCCGATGCTGCTCATGCACCGCGTTTCGTGGGGCCCGGACGGCGTGCCGTTCGAGCGCGTGCGCTCGCTGTACCGGGGTGACCGGCTGAGCTTCACGACCCGGCTGGGCCGCGCGGACTGACCCCGCTGTCACGTTCCGCGCGACGCCCTCGTCCCTCCCGTGACAACCCACTGGGAGGACACCGTGAACATCGCACTGTGGAGCGGACAGGTACTGCTGGCCGCGATCTTCGCCGTTTCGGGCGCGCTCAAGTCGACCATGTCGCGGCAGCGGATGCGGGAGACCGGCCAGACCGGCGCGGCCGCCTACCCGCTGCCCGTGGTCCGGTTCACCGCGATCTGCGAGCTGTTCGCGGTGGCCGGGCTGATCCTGCCGGTGCTGCTCGGCGTCGCGCCGTCGTTGACCGGCTGGGCCGCGGCCGGGCTGGCCGTGGTCATGGTCGGGGCGATGGCGATGCACGGCAGGCTGGCGATCGTGCAGCACAAGGCGACCGAGTGGCGGAACGTCGGGATCAACGTCGCGCTGCTCGCGATCGCCGTGTTCGTCGCCGCCGGACGGCTGTAGATAACGACGGGATAACTCATCCGGTCCAATATTCGGAGCTCCTTCACGCTCCGTTAGCCGTCGGGTCAGCCGTCGTTGGCGCGCGGCCGACAGCGTGTGCGGCGTGCGAATCCTCATCGTGGGCGGTGGCGTGCTCGGCACGCTGCACGCCTGGCAGGCCGTCGAGCGCGGCCACGACGTCGTCCAGCTCGAACGCGAACCCGAGGCCCGGGGCGCGTCCGTGCGCAACTTCGGGCTGGTCTGGGTCGGCGGCCGCGCGTCCGGCGCCGAGCTGGCGACCGCGCGGCGGGCGCGGCTGCTGTGGGAGCGGATCGGCGAGCGCGTCC
>NZ_JAAGNB010000201.1:0-3063 GCF_010550475.1 Amycolatopsis sp. SID8362 | reverse complement strand
CCCGCTCGGCCATGCCCGCCGCGACCGCGTCGGGATCCGCGGCGAGCAACGCCGCCACCGGGTCGCTGCCGCCGTCCATCGCCAGGTGCACGTGGCCGTCGATCAGGCCGGGCACCAGCGTCGCGCCGGGGAAAGCCAGGCGCCGCGCGGATTCCGGCGCGACGACGGACTCCCGCGGGCCCGCCGCGGCGATCTTCCCGTCCGTCACCAGGACGGCGGCGTCCGGGACGCATTCGCCGAGCGGGCCGCGGAGGAGCCTGCTCACCTCGATCAGCAGCGGCCCCGGAGCACTCATGCCACGGACGATAGCAACGGAACGCTGCGCGCCACCCGGCCTTTCAGCTCGCAGAGCAACGGCCAAGAAGTCGCGAAGTTCAGCCGCGCGAACCCCTGCCCGCCGCGCCCGAACGACTCGCCGGGGCTCATCTCGATCCCCGCGTTCTCGCGCACCACCGACGTCGGGTCGGCCCAGCCGAACGCCCGGAAGTCCAGCCACGCCAGGTAAGTCGCCTCCGGCAGGTGGTAGCGCACCATCGGCAGCTCGGTCCGCATCGTCTCGGCGACCATGTACCGGCTGCGGTCGAGGTAGGAGACCGTCGCGTCGAGCCACTCGTCGCCCTGCGTCCACGCGGCCACCGTCGCGGCCGCGCCGAAGATGTTGACCGACCCCAGCAGGCCCGCCTGGACGTCGATCACCGCGTGCATCCACTTCGGACCGAGGTGCGCCACCGCGCAGCGCAGGCCGGCCAGGTTGAACGCCTTGCTGGCGCCGTACACGGTCACCGTGCGGGCACCCATTTCCGTGCTCAGCGAAGCGAACGGGATGTGCCGGTGCGGTGCGAAGGTGAGGTCGGCGTGCAGCTCGTCGGAGACGACCAGCATGTCGTTGCGCTCGACGGCGGCGGCGAGCGCGGTCAGCTCCGCGCGGGTGAACACGCGCCCGGTCGGGTTGTGCGGGCTCACCAGCAGGAGCAGCTTGGCGCCGGCCAGCACGGCGTCCAGCTGCCCGGCGTCGAACCGCCAGCCGGCTTCCGTGTCCTCCATCGGGATCGGCACGACCCGGCGGCCCAGGCTGGTGATCATCTTGGTGAGCGGGCCGAACGCCGGCGTGTGGATGGCGATCCCGTCACCCGGCCGCGTCGACGCCTCCAGCACCACGCGCACGGCCTGCGCGACGTTCGTGAACTCGCGCACGTCACCCGGGTTGACGAACCAGCCGTAGCGGTCGGCCATCCGGTCGACGAAGGCCTCGCGCACGGTCCGCGCGCCCGTCGGCCAGTCCGGGTAGCCGAAGTCGCCGCCCGAGATCAGGTCGTGGAGCGACTCCCGGATCGGCTCGGCGACCGGGAAGTCCATGTCCGCCACCCAGGCCGGCACCACGTCCGGGCGGACGACCTGCCACTTGGCCCCGGGCCGGGACCGCAGCTCCGGTTCCGAGAGCGCCGAAAACTGCTGATGCAGCCGCGATCGCGCCGCCGGCAACAGCGTCGCGCTCGCCTGCTCGATCGTCATGGCCGTACCTCGTTTTCGTTTCCACCCAGTGTGTGTGTTCCCCTGCCCATATGACGGCTCGGGCGTGCAGAACTCATCGGTACCGGGCGAAAAATCCCCTGACCGTCGCGAATTCCCTGGTCGGGGTACAGGAAGAGCCCGGGCTCCGCCGGGCTCTTCCTTTCGAGAGCGGACTTTCAGCCGTTGCCGGCGGGCTTCCCGCGCTCCAGCGAGAGGGTGCGGTCCGTGCCGTGCGCGACGGTGAACCGCGCCGCCAGCTCCGGCGGCAGGTACTCGGCGAGCCGGTCCACCGGGACCCACTCCGAGCGGTCCAGGCCGTTGCGGCCGAGGGTGAGCCGGATGTCGGCGTCGGCGAGCTCGCCGCCGTCGAAGACGTAGAGGAACTCGTCGCCGTCGTCGCCCGGCACCCAGTCGACGACGACCAGGCCGCGCGGCTCCCGGTCGAGACCGAGGTCCTCGCCCAGCTGGCGCCGCGCGGCCGCGGCGGGCGATTCGCCGTGCCCCACCAGCGCGCCCGGGATGTCCCAGCCGTTCTCGTAGATCGAGCGGTGGAGCAGCAGCACCGTGTCGCCGCGGGTGAACAGCGTCCCCGCGCAGACCCGCGGCGCGGGCGTGGCCTCGGTCATGGATCCTCTCCTTCCTGGCCGTGCCGCTAAGCGAGCGGCACGGACTGGGCGAACCGGAACAGCCCGCCCGGGTCGTAGTGCGCCTTGACCGCCCGCAGCCGGGCGAGGTTGGCGCCGTAGTACGCCGAGGGAGCGTCCTCGAGGTCGGGGTCGGGGAAGCCCGGGTAGGCGCCGCCGGTGCCCCACGGCCGCGTCAGGTCCCACGAGCGGTTCAGCCACTTGCGCGCGTCGGCGGGCTCGAGGTCGGCGTCGAGGTCGGCGGCGTGCTTGAGCAGGTACTGCGCGGTCCGGTGCGGGAACGCCGTCGCGGCGGGGTCGACGTCGTTGTACGCGCCGCCCGAGGGCAGCAGCTCCAGGGAGCGGCCCTCCCCCGGCTTGCGCCCGTCGTCGAACTCCGCGAGCAGCGCCTCGACGACGTCGGCGGGCAACGGCCTGCCGATGAACTCCGACCGGCTGTAGAGGTGCGCGCCCGGGTGGTCGTCGCCCGGCCCGTTCTCCGCGAGGTACGCCTTGGTTTCGCGGTAGGGCAGCGTGA
Source organism: Amycolatopsis sp. SID8362 (assembly GCF_010550475.1). Taxonomy (NCBI): domain Bacteria; kingdom Bacillati; phylum Actinomycetota; class Actinomycetes; order Pseudonocardiales; family Pseudonocardiaceae; genus Amycolatopsis; species Amycolatopsis sp. SID8362. The sequence goes on along the minus strand of NZ_JAAGNB010000201.1, from coordinate 390 downwards.
CGCGGGTGTCGGTGGCCGGCGCGGGCAGGGAGCGCACGAAGTCCGCGACCGACTCCGCCCCGCCGGTCAGCGTGCCGAACAGGTGCGTGACGGCCTCGTCGGCGGGGTTCGCCGACGCCGTCACCATCAGGCTCGGGGCGACTTCGCGCGGCGCGCCGGCGAGCCACTCCTGCCAGGCGAGCACCAGCGCGGCGGCGTGCTCGCGGCCCCAGGTGAGGTGGAAGCTGGTGGCTTCCGGCGCGGGCACGGGGTCGAAGACCAGCCGCGTCACCACGCCGAAGTTGCCGGTGCCCGCCCCGCGCAGCGCCCAGAAGAGGTCCGGCTCGCGGCGCTCGTCGCAGTCGAGGACCCGGCCGTCCGCGAGGACCACCGTCGCCGCGCGCAGCCGGT
>NZ_JAAGNB010000154.1:0-1797 GCF_010550475.1 Amycolatopsis sp. SID8362 | reverse complement strand
GTCGAGGAAGGCGTTGGCGGCGGCGTAGCTGCCCTGCCCGGCCGACCCGATGGTCGCCGCGGCGGAGGAGAACGTGACGAACGCGGCGAGGTCCAGCTCGCGCGTCAGCTCGTGGAGGTGCCAGGCGGCGTCGACCTTCGGGGCGAAGACGGTGGCGAGGCGGTCCGCGGTCAGCGAGCCGACGAGCCCGTCGTCGAGAACGCCGGCGGCGTGCACCACGGCGGTCAGCGGGTGTTCCGGCGGGACATCGGCGAGCACGGCCGCCAGCGCGTCCCGATCGGCGACGTCGCAGGCGGCGACGGTGGCGTCGGCGCCGTGCGCGGCGAGTTCCGCGACCAGCTCGGTGACCCCGGGGGCGGTGGCGCCGCGGCGGCTGACCAGCAGGAAGTGCTTCACCCGGTGCCGGGCGGCGAGGTGGCGGGCGACCAGTGCGCCGAGGCCGGCGGTGCCGCCGGTGATCAGTACGGTGCCGTTCTCGTTCCAGCGCTCCAGCGCGCTTTCGCCCGACGGGGCGAGGCGGGCCAGGCGAGGTACGAGCAGTTCGCCGTCGCGGATGGTGACCTGCGGCTCGTCCAGTGCCAGTGCGGCACTTAGCGCGACGCTGCCGTCGGTCGCGGCGAGGACGAAGCGGCCGGGGTGCTCGGACTGGGTGGAGCGGACCAGGCCCCAGACTGCGGCGGTGACCGGGTCGTCTGTCGCGTCGCCGGTCACGATGACCAGGCGCGAGCTGGTGAACCGGTCGTCGGCTAGCCAGGTGTGCAGGGCGTCGAGTACGCGGGTCGTTGCGGCGTGTACTGCGGCTGGGACATTGGCCGCGGGCTCCGTGGCGACCCGGAGGACGACCGTTTCGGGGACGTTGCCGCCGGGCAGCGCGGCTGGCTCGGGGTACTCGGCCCCAGCCGGGCCGTCCGCCGCCCGCAGCACGACCGCCAGCTCGGGATACTCGTCCCCGGCCAGCCCCGACTGTGCCGTGACCGGGGTCCAGGCCACCTCGAACAGCGAGTCGCGGCGGACCGGGGCGGCTCCGGCGACCTGCTCGGCCGTCAGCGGACGCAGGACGAGCGCGTCGACCGTGGCCACCGGCTCCCCCGCGGCGTCGGCGGCGTCCAACGACAGCGTGTTCTCGCCCTCGCGGCGCAGGCGGACCCGCAGCGCCGGGGCGTGCGCCGCGTGCAGGCGGAAGCCGCGCCAGGAGAACGGCAACAGCATGCCGTCGCCGGAGCCGGTGTGCACCGAAGCGTGCAGCGCGGCGTCGAGGAGGGCGGGGTGGAGGCCGAAGGCACCGGCCTCGTTCTCCTCGGGCAGGCCGACCTCGGCGAAGACCTCCTCGCCCCGGCGCCAGACCGCGCGCAGGCCCTGGAATCCCGGTCCGTAGCTCAGGCCCGCGCCGGCGAACCGCTCGTAGGTGCCGTCGATGTCGACCGGCTCCGCGCCGGCGGGCGGCCAGACGGTGGCGTCGAAGCCCGTGGTGGCCGGGCCCGCCGTGGCCAGGAGGCCGCTCGCGTGCCGGATCCACGGCTGCTCGACGGCGCCCTCGGCGCGCGAGTACACCGTCAAGGACCGGGAGCCGGACTCGTCGGCGCCGCCGACGACGAGCTGGATCTGGACGCCGCCGCGCTCGGGGAGCACGAGCGGGGCCTCCAGGGTCAGCTCGGCGACGCGGTCGCAGCCGACCTCGTCGCCCGCGCGGGTCGCCAGTTCCAGGAACGCCGTTCCGGGCAGGATGGCCGCGCCCAGCACGACGTGGTCGGCGAGCCAGGTCTGCAGCTGCACCGACAGCGCGCCGGTGAACAGGAA
>NZ_JAAGNB010000116.1:0-1128 GCF_010550475.1 Amycolatopsis sp. SID8362 | reverse complement strand
GCTGCAGCACGCCCGCCAGCGTGACCGCGGGGTAGACGAGCATGCCCGCGTCGAGCAGCCGCAGCCGCCAGCCGCGCACCCAGCGCTGCACGTCCGATGCCCCGTCCACGACCGGAACGCTACCGCGAACGCGGGCGGTAGATCAGCACCGTGACCGCGAGGAGCAGCAGCCCGCACACGCCCTGCTCGAGCCGCAGCCACAGCGGGAACAGCCCGGGCAGCGCGACGATGACGGCGATCGCCACGAGCATCACCGCCGAGACGATCCGCAGCCGCAGGAGTCCCTTCTTCGACCCGCGGGCGGCGCTGCGGGCGAAGGCGAACGTCAGCAGTGAACTGGCGACGACGAGGGTGGCGCGCACCCAGACGGCGTCGGTCACCACCGCCGGGTGGTTCCGGAGCAGGACGATCACGGCGAGCGTGAGCAGGGAGAGCGCGGCGTACGCGCCGGTGAGCAGCAGCACGGGCCGGAAACCGGCCGGTGGAGTCGTGGTTGTCATGCCGGAAATGCTCCGGCGCGGGCCGTCGCGGGGGCAGTGCCGTCCCGCATCGGGCGGTCATGACATTTGTCATCGGCGCGGTACTGGGAGAGCGCTCTCACAGCGTGCTACAAAGGACGGGTGACGACGCAGCCGCCCACCCTGGAAGACGTCGCGCGGGTCGCCGGCGTCTCGCGGGCCACGGTGTCCCGCGTGGTCAACAGCGTCCGCAACGTCGACCCGAAGCTGCGGGAGACGGTCGAGCGCGCGATCGCCGACACCGGCTACGTCCCGAACCGGGCCGCGCGCTCGCTGGTCACCCGGCGCACGGGTGGGATCGCCCTGGTGGTGTCGGAGCCGGAGCGGCACGTCGAAGCGTTCACCGGCGGCGTCTTCGGCGACCCCTTCTTCGGCCGCGTGGTCGAGGGCGTCGTCTCCCACCTGCGGCCGCACGGGCTGCACCCGCTGCTGATGCTCGTCGACAGCGATGACGAACGCGCGAAGCTGGTTCCGAAGCTGCGCCAGGAGCAGGTCAGCGGCGTCCTGCTGATCTCCCTGCACCCGGCGGAAGACCCGCTGCCGCGCGCGCTGACCGACGCGGGCGTGCCCACGGCGCTGTTCGCGCGGCCCGCCCGCCCGGCGCCGGTGT
>NZ_JAAGNB010000077.1:0-1551 GCF_010550475.1 Amycolatopsis sp. SID8362 | reverse complement strand
CGGCGACCTCCCGAACGCCCGCCGGTTGCTCGAGACCCCCTCCCCCGGCGTCGCCCCGACGTTGTTCGCGGGCGCGGCCACCCGGATGGCAGGCGGCATCGCGGATTCGGTGTCCGGCTGCGCGACGGAGACGTTGTCCACGCTGCTGGGCGCGGCGGCGATGCTGGAGCCCGCCCTGGGCGGCACGCTGCTGCCGGACAGCCCGGCCGCGCTCGCCGCGCTGGCCGCGCTGCACACCGGCGAGCTGGCGCTGGCGGAGTCGGTGCTGACCAGGGCGCTGGAAGGCCGCACGGGCGGAGACCTCCTGGCGACGCGCCACCGCCTGCTCCTGGGCTGGGTGGCCATGACGGCCGGCGACCTGGCCACGGCGGCCGAACACCGCGACGCCGTCGCGGGACGGACGTTGGAGGCACGCGACGAGCTGTTCTTCGCGACCCTGGACCTCGGCCTGGCCCGCCGGGCGAGCGACCTGGTCGGGCTGCAGCGGTCGTGGAACCGCGCGTACCAGGCGTCGATGCGCTACCAGACGGACCTGTTTTCCTTGCTGCCCCTGGGCGAACTGGCGATCGCGGCGGCCCGCACGGGCGCGTTCGCGAAGCTGGCTCCGCAGCTGGAGCGCGCCCACGGCCTCCTGTCCCGCCTCGGCGAGCCTCCACTGTGGACGGTCTCGCTGGTCTGGCACGAGCTCCACGCGGCGATCACGCTGGAGGACGCGGAGGCCGCGAAGGCCCACCTGGCCACGTTGACCACCCACGCCCACTGCGGCCGCCACCCCCGAGCCCTGGCGACGGCGGCCCAGTGCTGGCTGGCGGTCCTCAGCGGCACGTTCGCCCCGGACCCGATCGCGGCGGCCGCGGCCGAACTCCACGACCTCGACCTCCGCTGGGACGCGGCCCGCCTGGCCGGCCAGGCGGCGATCCGCACGTCCGACCGCAAGGCGATGGTCCAGCTGCTGGAAGCGGCCCGCCAGTTCCAGGGCACGGCGGCCCGCCGCGACCAGGGAACAACGGAACCGGCAGCAGCGGGGACCGGGCTGGCGGCGTTGAGCGAGCGCGAGCTGGAGGTGGCCCGGTTGGTTGTGGAGGGGCTGACGTACAAGCAGGCGGGGTCGAAGCTGTTCATTTCCGGGAAGACGGTGGAGCACCACATGGCCCGGATCCGGGGGAAGCTCGGGGCGGCGGATCGGCGGGAGTTGCTGGCTACGTTGCGGGAGTTGCTTTCGCGGCCGGACGCGCCTTGAGGGGTGCGGGCTTCTCTGGACCTGATTGGGCCGCGGTGGGCGCTTGGATGGACCGCTGACCGGCGGCCACGGGGTGGCGTGCGTACGGCGGCGCTTGTAGCCGGCTAAACGGCGCAGGCTCGAGGTGCGCTGCGGGCTCGACATGCGGCGCGACGCGGTCGGCGGTGCGCTTCCGCCCGGCTGGCGTGCGGGCACAGTGCGATTGGCGCCGCCCTCCGTCCGGAGGGCATCCAGGCCCAGCGCGGTCGGCCGTGCTCTTCGCCCCGGGTAGCGGGCCTGCGCGGCGGGGATGGCGCCACTCGGCGCAGCGG
>NZ_JAAGNB010000023.1:0-3216 GCF_010550475.1 Amycolatopsis sp. SID8362 | reverse complement strand
CGGCGAACCGCTGCGCCGCTACGAACACGACCATCCCGGCTCGCTGATCCACGTCGATGTCACCAAGTTCGGCAACATCCCCGACGGCGGCGGGCACCGCTACCTCGGCCGGCAGCAAGGCGAGCGCAACAAACGCGCCACGCCAGGCTTGCCCCGCGGCGCGGACTACAAGCCCCGCACCGGCACCGCGTTCGTGCACACCGTCATCGACGACCACTCCCGCGTCGCCTACGCCGAAATCCACACCGACGAAACCGCGGTGACTGCCACCGCTGTCCTGCGCCGGGCCGTGGCCTGGTTCGCCGATCTAGGCGTGACTGTCGAACGCGTGTTGTCCGACAACGGCTCGGCCTACCGGTCCCACGCTTGGCGCGAAACGTGCGCCGAGCTGGGCGTTATCCCGAAACGGACCCGGCCTTACCGGCCTCAGACGAACGGCAAGATCGAACGTTTCCACCGGACCCTGGCCGACGGGTGGGCCTACGCCCGCTTCTACCCGTCCGAGAGTCTGCGGCGGGCGGCGCTACCGGACTGGCTGCACTTCTACAATCACCATCGACCCCACAGCGCAACCGGCGGCAAGCCGCCGGTCACCCGGCTGACCAACCTCCCCGGACATCACAACTAGACGAGGAGCAGGAACAGCAGGCCGTTCGGCGTACCGAGACCCGTCACGTCGTCGTAGCCGGGGGTGGTGTGGATGGTCAGGCCCTGGTAGTCGAGCGTGCGCACCGAGGTGAGCAGCCCGCCCGAAGCGTCCACGGCGTTCGCGTAGTCGACGCGCTCCACGGCGGCGTCCACGTGCTTCACGTCGCTGATCGCCGAGGTGCGCGAAGTCAGCTTGTAGATCACGGGGTTGATGAAGCCGTGGTGGAAGTGGTCGAAGCTGTCGGCCACCGCCATGATGCCGGCGAACACCGGCGACGCGAGGCTCGTGCCGCCGATCCGGTACTGGTCGTAGTAGGCGCCGTCCGGGAAGGTCTGCGTCTGGCCGACCAGGAAGCCGGTGTTCGGGTCACCGATCGCGGAGATGTCCGGGACGACCCGGCCCTTCTTGTGACCGGTCTGGTTCTTCGTGGACAGCGAGTCCGGCACGACACCCTTCTGGTAGAAGGGCTGCTCGAACAGGCGGCTGGTGCCACCGCCGGAACCGCTGGTGTACTTGGCCGGGCCGTAGACGCCGCCGGTCAGCGAGGACTTGCTGGTCTCCCAGCCGGTCTCGAAGATCCGCTTGCCGTCCTTGCCGATCGCGATGGACGTGCCGCCGACCGCGGTGATCCACGGCGCCGAGGCGGAGAAGTCCGGCGACGGCGTGCCGAGGCGCGCGACCTCGTCGCCGTTGTCGCCCGAGGAGAAGTAGACGCCGATGCCCTCGAGCACCGCCTGCAGCGAGATCTGGTTGAACACCTTGACCTCGTCGGCCGGGATGTCCTCGCCGGTGTCGCCGTAGGAGTTCGACACGATGTCGGCCTTGTGGCCGGCGATCACGTAGTTCAGCGCGACGTCGAGGGCGTTGTCCTCGCAGGACTCGCCGCCGACGTACAGGATGTCGGCGCCCGGCGCGAGACCGTGGGCGGCCTCGACGTCGAGGGTCTCCTCGCCGTACCAGCCCGCCGCGTCGCACTGGTCCGGCGGCTCGAGGACCGGGTTCGCCGGGAAGACGTGCTGCTTGAACTGGCTCTGCTTCAGCGGGTGCGCCGGGTCGTTCTTCCGGGCGTACGTGCTGGCGTCGGAGTAGATGGTCGGCGAGGCGAACGCGTCCACGATGGCGATCGTGGTGCCCTTGCCGTCCGCGCCGACCTTGTCGACGCCGTAGGCCGACCGCAGCTGCGCCGGGGTGTAGCCGCAGGGGGCGTACGGCAGCTGCTGGCCGTTGTAGGCGGGATCGGTGGTGTCGATCTTCTCGCCGTAGTAGGCGCTGCACGGCCGCGCGTTGCGGAAGCCGGGGCCGGGCGCGACGTCGGACGGCGTGCCGGCACCGGTGGCGTGGTCCGGCTTGAACAGGTTGGTCGCCTGGTCCACGCCGACGACGCCGAGGACGTCGTCCGCCAGGTTCGCGGGCACCGACAGGTTCTTGTCGGCGGCGCGGAGGGTCTGGCCCTTGACCTTGTACTTGCCCAGCTTGACGCCGAACGCGTCCTGCGTCTGGCCGGCGGTGCCGGTGGCCTCGACGTAGGCGCGGTTCGACGGCACCTCGCCGATGCTGAAGCCGTTGCCGGTCAGCCAGGACTTGACGGCGTCGACCGTGGCGTCACTGGCGGCGAAGCGGTCGCGCACCTGGTCCGGGCTGAGGTACTGCCGGTAGGTCGCGCTGTCCGGGTCGGACACGGCCTGCGCCAGCGCTTCGGCTCCGGCGTTGTCGCGCTGGTTCAGGTAGACCCGGAAGCTCAGCTTCGACGCGGGCGCCGTGTCGGCGACCTTCGCCTGCGCGTTCGCCCACAACGGGTGCGACTGCGGAATGTCCTGACGCCCCTGCGCGGACGCCGTCGCCGGCAGGGCGCCGGTCAGGCCACCCACCACCGCGAGCGAAAGGAGCAGGGTGGAGCTTCTTCGCACAGAAATCTCCCTCTTCGAAAGCGGCCCCCAGAAAAATGGGCCTTGGGAACACCGGGTGAGACTAGATCGGTGTTCCGCTCGCGGGGAAGTGCTTGCGGAACCGTTATCTCGGCGCGAATTCACGTCCTGCTGGGCGTGGTGCGGAAATCCGATTTGTCGGAGAGAAAACGCGAGGAATGCTCTCTTGTGCGCGGTAAGTCCGGTTTCGCGGACCACGGCCGGCGGGGGTGCGCCACCTACTAAAGTCGGGTGGTCCGTCCACTCGGGACAGTCCGCGCCGTGACGGCACTTCGGCCCTGGTCAAGGGCGAGCCTCCGGTCCACTTCGGCCACCGAGAACACCGTTTCCACGACCAGCGCCACCGCGCCGCCGAGCGCGTCGCCGCGGCCGCCGATCTCCACGCGCAGGTTCCGCGTCGCCCGCGGGAGCGCCCGGCGGTAGAGCTCCTCGCGGACCCCGGCGACGAAATGCGGTTCGGCGAGGTCGCCGGCGACGACGAGCACGCCCGGGTTGACCACGCACACGAGCGTCGCGAGGACCTCCCCCACCTGGCGGCCGGCGATTTCGGCGAGCCGGACCGCTTCCGGGTCGCCCGCCACGATGCGGTCACGGACGCCCGAGCCCGACGTCGTCGGCAGGCCCAGCTCGGTCAGGCGCGCG
>NZ_JAAGNB010001054.1:0-26369 GCF_010550475.1 Amycolatopsis sp. SID8362 | reverse complement strand
GTCGGTTTCGCACCCCGACGTCTACGCCGTCGGCGACGCCGCGCTCGCCCCGGGCGCGAACGGCGCGCCGCTGCGGATGTCGTGCGCCTCGGGCGTTCCCTCGGCCCACCTGGCGGCCGACGCCATCGCCGCCCGGCTGACCGGCCGCGAGGTCCCGCCGAACAAGATCGGTTACACCGCCCAGTGCATCAGCCTCGGCCGCCGCGACGCGGTCGTGCAGTGGGTGACCCCGGACGACCGGCCCAAGCCGTCCGCGGTCACCGGCCGGGCGGCCGCTCGCGTGAAGGAGCTGATCTGCCGGAGCGCGGCGTGGAGCGTCACCCACCCGACGTCGCTGGCCCCGGCCCGCCGCCGTCGCGTCGCCGATTACGAAAAGGACAATATGCGCGCTCAGCTGCAACCGTGACCCCCGATCGGGCGATAGAGGACCGTTGGGAAGGGGACCCGATATGGTCTTGAGCAAGCTTCGCGCCCTGCGGTACGCCCTGGTGGCGGCGGTACTGACCGGCGCGCTCCTGCCCGTCGCGACGGCGGAGGCGGCGACCGCGCTGCCACCGGGGTTCGTGCTGCGGGACACCAGCGCCGGGCTGGGCCAGGAACCGCTTACCGACTTCGCGTACCTGCCGGACAATTCGGTGCTGGTTATCGGAAAGAGCGGCAGTGTGCGTTGGTTACCGGCGGACGGGTCGGCGGGAAGGTTGCTGACGAAGCTGCCGGTCCGGACCAATGAGGACCTCGGGCTGGTCGGGCTGGCCGTGGCGCCGGATTACGCGACGTCGCACGCGATCTACCTGACGCGGTCGATCAACCAGACCAGCGGTTTCGTGATGCGCCTGGCGCGGTTCACCGTCACGGTGGACGCGGCCGGCGCGCCGACCGGGTTGGACAGCGAGCAGTCGTTGTTCGAGGTGCCGGGGATCTTCAACGTGCACGGGATCGACGAGGTCGTCGCGGCCACCGACGGGACGCTCTGGCTGTCCATCGGGGACAGTGGCGACTTCACCAAGATGGACCCGGGCGCCCTGCGGGCCTTGGACGTCAACCAGCCCTACGGCAAGATCTTCCACTTGGCAGCCGACGGCAAGGGCGTGCCGGGGAACCCGTATTACGACGCGGCGAACCCGGGTTCGACCGCGAGCAAGGTGTTCGCGCGCGGGTTCCGCAACCCGTTCCGGTTCAGCATCGACCCGAGTCTCGGCCTGCCGGTCGCGGGTGACGTCGGGTGGGCCACCTGGGAAGAGGTCGACGTCGTGCAGCGCGGCGCGAACCAGGGCTGGCCGTGCTGGGAGGGCAACCACCCGACATCGGGCTACAGCGGTCTCGCGGAGTGTGTGGGGGTGGCGAACCAGCCGCCGGTGTTCGAGTACCAGCACGGCAACGGCGTGATGCAGGGCAACAGTGTCACCGGTGGGATCGTCTACAACGGATCCAGCTACCCGGCGGCGTACCGTGGTTCGTACTTCTTCGGCGACTACGTGACGCACAAGATCTGGACGATGAAGTACGACGACCAGGGCCGGCTCACGCAGGCGCCGGAGAACCCGCCGGTGTTCACCGACATCGGCGGCCCTGTGAAGTTCGCGGCGGCGCCGAACGGCGACATCGTCTACGCCGACATCCTGTCGGGCAACCTGCGGCGGCTGAGCTACTCGGCGGGCAACACGGCGCCGGTGGCGAACGCGTCGTCGACCACCGACCCGGCCACGCGGACGGTCACCTTCGACGGTTCGGCGTCGGTCGACTACGACAACGACCCGCTGAAGTACGACTGGGAATTCGGCGACGGGACCACCCTCCTCGACGCCGGCGCCACGGTGTCGCACGCCTACGCGGCGGGCACCGAAGCGTTCACCGCGAGACTGACGGTCCGGGACCCGTTGGGGGCGACGGGAACGACCACCATCGCGGTGGCGCCCGGCAACCACACCCCGGAGATCACGTTGACCACGCCCGGGGACACGGCGACGTTCGCGGTCAGCCAGCAGGTGTCCGTGAGCGCCACCGCGGCCGACGCCGAGGACGGCGCCTTGCCGATCACGTGGACCACCGCGGTGCTGCATTGCCCGAGCGAGGCGACGTGCCACTCGCACCCCGGGGTGGGTGGTACCGGGGCGAGCTTCGCGGCGCCGTTCACCGAGCACCCGGACTCGCGGATGGAGTTCACCGCGTCGGTGACCGACAGCGCCGGGGTGACCGCGTCGAAAACCTACGTGGCCTGGCCGCGCGAGCACCGGATCACCTTGGTCAGCACGCAACCCGCGGCCTTGAGCATCCCGGTCGAGGGCGGTGTCAGCACCGCGATGGTCGCCGAGGGGGCCAGCTTCGACGTCGAGGCCGCGCCGCTGGCGATCGACGGCGTTTCCAAGTTCACCGGCTGGCAGGGCGGCCCGGCGGCCGCCACCTGGATCGTCACGGTGGGCACGAGCGACCTGACGCTGACGGCGAACTACGCCACGCCGATCGACCAGCGCTACAACGCCGACCCGGCGCTGCAGGCGAAACTGGGCGCGCCGACGGCGCCCGAGGTCACCGATGGCGGAGTCCACTACCGGGCCTACGCCAACGGCCGCTTGTACTGGAGCGCGGTGGGCGGCACGAAGTTCGTGACCGGTCCGGTGCTGGCCAAGTACCTCGCCTTCGGCGGCCACGCCAAGCTCGGCCCGCCGACGACCGACACGACGTCCACTCCGGACGGTGCCGGGCAGTACAACCACTTCGTCAACAACGGAAACGTGGGTTCGATCTACTACACGGCCGCGACGGGCGCGCACGCGCTCTACGGTGAGATCCGGAAGAAGTGGGCGGCGCTGGACTACGAGCGCGGGCTCGGCTACCCGACCACCGACGAATCCGGCACGCCGGACGGCGTCGGCCGCTACAACCACTTCATCAAGGGTGGCAACGTCGGTTCGATCTACTACACGAACGCCACCGGCGCGCACGCGATCTTCGGGGAGATCCGGAAGAAGTGGGCCGCATTGGGCTACGAACGCGGCCTCGGCTACCCGACGACCGACGAAAGCGTTACGCCGGACGGGATCGGCCGGTACAACCACTTCAGCCTCGGCCACTCGATCTATTACACGGTGGCGACCGGCGCGCACGCGGTGAAGGGCGAGATCCGCAAGCGCTGGGCGGCGCTCGGGTGGGAGCGGTCGTACCTGCGCTACCCGACGTCGGACGAGTACGTAGTGAACGGGGTGTACCGCAGCGACTTCCAGGGTGGGTACATCACGTACACCCTCGCGGGCGGGGCCGTCGACCGGCGCTGGTGAGCTGAGACGTAGTGAATGACTCATTCATGTCATCCGACGACATGAATGAGTCATTCACTGCATCCGCGCTCGGGGCCGCACGGCGCCACTCGCCACGGCCGCCGCCAGTGGGGTCAGGTCAAGGGCGGCTGGCTCCGGCGACCTTTGCCGAGACCCTGACGTCCGCTTCACGGCGAGTGTCCAGCGCTGTTCACGTTAACACTTTCGTTGAATCTCCTTGTTGTTTCGACGGCCACCGGTCTCGAATCCGCCCAGCTCCACGTTGGTGTTCAGCCGAGATCGCCAGACACTCCGACTGAACATCGACTGTTAGCGATAACAATTGGTCCTTGTCGGCACTGTCCGTCGTCGTTATCGTGCTGTCTGTGCTCCGGTGGCGCTGACCCGGCGCACGACCCGGCGGCCCGCCCAGTTCTGCTCGCAAGGAGGCGATGCATGAGCTCTCCAGTCGCCCCCTTCGTCATGGCCGGTGGCCGCGGGGTTTCGACCCCGGATTCGGCAGGCCCACGAAGGGAGACAGCAATGAGGTTCCAGGTTTTCCGGCACCGCTGGCGGAAGGTGTTCGCGGTCGCGGCGGCCGCCTTGCTCACCGGTGCGGCGCTGACCGTCGCGACCGGTACGGCGACCGCCGCCGGCACCGGGCCGTGCGACATCTACGCGTCCGGCGGGACGCCCTGCGTTGCCGCGCACAGCACGACTCGCGCGTTGTTCGGCTCCTACGGCGGGTCGCTCTACCAGGTGCGCCGCTGGTCCGACGGCGCCACCGCCAACATCGGCGTGCTCAGCGCCGGCGGTTACGCGAACGCCGCCGCGCAGGACTCGTTCTGCTCGGGCACCTACTGCACGATCGTGCGGATCTACGACCAGACCTCGCGCCACAACGACCTCACCATCGCGCCCGGCGGCGGCGCCAACCCCACCGCCGACCAGGGCGCGAACGCCGCGGCGCTGCCGGTGACCGCGGGCGGCCACAAGGTGTACGGCGTCTACATCTCGGCCGGCAACGGCTACCGCAACAACAACACCAACGGGATCGCCACCGGCAGCGCCCCCGAGGGCATGTACATGGTCACCGAGGGCACGCACTTCAACGACCGCTGCTGCTTCGACTACGGCAACGCCGAAACCAACAACAACGACACCGGCAACGGTGACATGGACGCCATCTACTTCGGCACCCTGTGCTGGTTCTCCCCGTGCAGCGGCTCCGCCCCGAAGGTGATGGCCGACCTGGAGAACGGCCTTTTCGCCGGTGGCAACGGTTCCAACACCGCCAACACCGGCCGCAGCAGCGCGTTCGTCACGGCGGTGACCAAGAACAACGGCACCTCGACGTACGCGATCAAGGACGGCAACGCCCAGTCCGGCGGCCTCTCGACCCGGTGGAACGGATCCCTGCCGACGCAGGGCGGGTACCAGCCGATGACCAAGCAGGGCGCCATCATCCTCGGCATCGGCGGCGACAACAGCAACGGTTCGGTCGGCTCGTTCTTCGAAGGCGTGATGACCTCGGGCTACCCCTCCGACGCCACGGAGAACTCGGTGCAGGCGAACATCGTTTCGGTGGGCTACGCCAAGAGCGTCACGTTCCCGGTCAACGGCGCGAGCTACCGCCTGACGAACCTGGCGGCGGGCAAGGTGCTCGACGCGGCCAACTGCGGTACCGCCAACGGCACCGCGGTCCAGCTGTGGGACAACCTGAACAACGCCTGCCAGCAGTGGCGCTTCACCAACGTCGGCGCCAACAAGTGGACCATCACCAACGTCAACGCGGGCACGGTGCTCGACGCGGTCAACTGCGGCGTGGCGCTCGGCACCGCCACGAACCTGTGGCAGTCGCTCGGCAACAAGTGCCAGCAGTGGGCCGTGATCCCGGCCGGGAACGGCCGCTACGAACTGGTGGTGGAGAACAGCGGCATGGTTCTCGACGACCAGAACTGCGGTACGGCCAACGGGACCAAGACGCAGATGTGGATGTGGCTCAACAACACCTGCCAGCTCTGGTCCTTCTCGTCGTAGTCCCGGCTCGCCGAACGCCTCCCCGCAAGAAGAAGCCTTGCGGGGAGGCGTTCGGAGCAGGCGGACTCAGGCGCAGGAGGCGCCGTTCAGCGTGGGGGATTGGAAGGGCGGCGTGCTGCCGCTGTAGGCGGCGTTGTACCCGATCGTCGCGGTCGCCCCCGTGGCGAGGCTGCCGTTCCACGCCGCGTTGTCGACCTTGACGACGTCGCCGGTGTCGGTCCAGGTTCCGTTCCAGCCCTGGCTGACGGTGACGCCGGGCGCGGAGAACGTCAGCGTCCAGTGGTCGACCGCAGCGCCGCGGTTCTCGACGACGATTTCGCCGGTGTACCCGCCGTTCCAGGCGCTGACCACCCGGTGCGTGACGTGGCAGGTGCCGGTCGGCTGCGGGGTCGTGGTGGTCGGCGTCGTCGGCGTGGTCGGGGTCGTCGGGGTCGTGGTGCCGGGGGTCGTGGTCTGGACCGGTCCGGCCGCGACGGCGAGGTCGTAGGCCCGCTGCGGCACGAACTGGCCGGCGGCCGCGATGCAGCCGTCCGCTTCGCCCGGCGGCTTGACCCAGAGGAACGCGGCGATCTGGCCGTCACCGGTCTGGTCGGTGCTCGCCTTGCCGATCGCGCGCCCGCTCGGGTCGCACCACTCGCTGCCCTGCGGGCCGTTGCCGTTGCGGCTCGTGTCGATCACGCCCTTGAGCCGCGAGTCGCCGAGCTGGCCGAGGACCGCCTTGTCGTAGGACACCTCGTCGGACGTCGCGCGGTAGTTGGACACGTTGGTCGAGATGCCGTCGGCGCTGTTCGAGATGTCGGCGGCCCGCAGCCGCGCGGCGGCGTCGCCGGGGGAAAGCCACGCGGAGTGCCCGATGTCGAAGTACACCTTGGCCTGGCCCGAGCCGGCCTTGAGCTTCTTGCCGGCGTAGGCGATCGATGCGGTGGTCTGGCTCTGCTGGTCGCCGCTCTGGCAGTTCGTCATGAGCGCCAGCACGTCGGGTTCGAGCACGATGGCCGCGGGCCGGCCGGCCAGGCCCGCCGCGACCTGGTCGATCCACGCGCGGTACGCGTCGTGGGAGGGCGCGCCGCCGCCGCTCGCCCCGCCGCAGTCGCGGTTCGGGATGTCGTAGACGACCATGATCGGGATCTTCCCGGCGGCGGCCGCGGCGCCGACGTAGGCGTCCACCTCGCCGCGCACGGTCGAGGTGTTCGTGGTGGTGAACCACCGCGCCTGCGGCACCGCGGCGACGCGGTCGCGGATCACCGCGGTCCGCGAGTCGCCGGGGTTCGCCGCGACCCATTGAGCCGCGTTGGTGTTCGGGTCGACGTAGAACGCCGACTCGGCGGCGTGCGCGTCACCCCACGTCAGCGTGGTGAGGACGCCGGTCGTGACCAGCGCGGCGAGTGCGCCGGCTGCCACTGCCCTGCTTCGCATGCACTTCTCCTTCGGACGGCCGGTGGCATGACACCACCGGTTCACGAATGGGAGCGCTCCCAGCAGGCCGGGACTTTAGCCGGGGAAACGCCCGTGGGGAAGAGCCGCTCACCCGTCCCGTCGAACCGGGCGGCTACGGCGGATGGCGTACCAGGGCTCCGCCGAACCGGTCAGCGCGGGCCCGAGTGCTTTACACAGTGGATCCGGCTCCTTACCCTTCCGCTCTGGAAGCGCTCCCATCGACGAGGAGGCGGAGTGCGCGGTTCACTGGCGAACGCGATGTCCCGGGCGGTCGTGGCACTGCTCGTACTGGGCTCGATGGTGGTGGCTCCGGCGGTGTCCGCGAGCCCCGCCGCGGCCGGGAAGTTCAACTACGGCGAGGCACTGCAGAAAGCCGTCTGGTTCTACGACGCGCAGCGCTCCGGCGCCCTGCCCGCGGACAACCGCGTGTCCTGGCGCGGCCCGTCCGCCCTCGGCGACGGCAAGGACGTCGGCGTGGACCTCACCGGCGGGTTCTACGACGCCGGCGACCACGTCAAGTTCGGGCTGCCGTTCGAGTCCAGCATGACCATGCTCGCCTGGGGCGCGCTGGAAAACCGTGCCGCCTACCAGGATTCCGGCCAGTGGCGGTACCTGCTGTCGAACCTGCGCTGGGGCGACGACTGGCTGGTCAAGGCGCACCCGCAGCCCGACGTCCTCTACGGCCAGGTCGGCAAGGGCGACGACGACCACAAGTGGTGGGGTCCGGCCGAAACGATGACGATGGCGCGGCCCGCCTACCGCATCGACGATTCCTGCCCCGGCTCCGACCTCGCCGGCGAAGGCGCCGCGCAGCTGGCCGCGAGCTCGCTGGTGTTCAAGGCCGACGACCCGACCTACGCGGCCACCCTGCTCACCCACGCCAAGCAGCTGTACTCCTTCGCCGACAACCACCGCGGCGCGTACTCGAACTGCATCACCGACGCGCAGAACTTCTACAAGTCCTGGAGCGGCTACCAGGACGAGCTGGTGTGGGGCGCGATCTGGCTCTACAAGGCCACCGGCGACGCGACCTACCTGACCAAGGCCCGCGCCGAGTACGAAAAGCTGGCCACCGAACCGCAAACCACCACCCGCTCCTACCGCTGGACTCTGGCCTGGGACGACAAGTCCTACGGCGCCTACGTCCTGCTCGCCCAGCTCACCGGCGACCCCGAGTACGTCGCCGACGCCAACCGCTGGCTGGACTGGTGGACCACCGGTGTCAACGGCCAGCGCGTGCCGTACTCGCCCGGCGGCCAGGCCGTGCTCGACCAGTGGGGCTCACTGCGGTACGCGGCGAACACCGCGTTCGTGGCACTGACCTATTCGGACTGGTTGAAGGCGAGCGATCCCACTCGCGCGGCGACTTACCACAGCTTCGGCGTCCGGCAGATCGACTACGCGCTCGGCGACAACCCGCGCGGCGCGAGCTTCGAGGTCGGCTTCGGGACCAACCCGCCGCGGAACCCGCACCACCGCACCGCGCACGGCTCCTGGGACGACAACATCACCAACCCGGCGCAGAGCCGGCACATCCTGTACGGCGCGCTCGTCGGCGGACCCTCTTCGGCCAACGACGCGTACACCGACGACCGCAGCAACTACACCATGAACGAGGTGGCGCTCGACTACAACGCCGGCTTCACGAGCGCGCTGGCCCGTCTCTACGGCGAGTACGGCGGCACCCCGTCGGCGAGCTTCCCGCCGACGGAAACCCCGGACGGCCCGGAGATCCTGGCGCAGGGCGGGCTGAACCAGCCGGACGGCGGAACGTTCACCGAGGTCAAGGCGTACGTGCTCAACAAGTCGGCGTGGCCGGCGCGCACGTTCACCGGTTCGCTGCGCTACTACTTCACCCTCGACGGCGCCACCACGCCCGCCCAGGTCTCGGTCACCTCGGCGTACAACCAGTGCGACGCGCCTTCCGTGCACCAGTTCTCCGGCCAGGTGTACTACGTCGAGGTGCCGTGCTCCGGCGGCGTCGCGCCGGGCGGGCAGTCCCGCTACCGGAAGGAAGTGCAGTTCCGGATCTCCAGCACGGGAACCTGGGACCCGGCCAACGACTGGTCGCACACCGGCCTCGCGCCCAGCGGGACCGCGCCGGTGGACGCCCCGCGGCTGGTGCTCGCCCAGGGTTCCGCGGTGCTGTGGGGGAGTGAACCGGGACCGTCCACAGCGGACACCACGCCGCCGTCCGCGCCGACCGGGATCACCGCAACGGCCGGCAGCACGAGTGTCGGGCTCAGCTGGACCGCCGCCACCGACGACGTCGGCGTGGCCGGCTACGACGTGCTGAACGCCGCCGGGGCGGTGGTGGGCAGCACGACGAGCACGAGCTACCAGGTCACCGGCCTCACCCCGGGCACCGCGTACACGTTCTCGGTGCGCGCGAGGGACGCCGCCGGCAACCGGTCCCCGGCCGCCGGCCCCGTGTCGGTCACCACCACGACCGGCGGCGGGGATCCCGGTACCGGCTCGCTAGCCGTGCAGCAGCGTGGCGGCGGCGCGACGGACAACCAGATCCGCACCAGCCTGCAGATCCTCAACCGGGGCAGCACTCCCGTCGCCCTGACCGGGGTCACCGCGCGGTACTGGTTCACCGGCGACGCCACCAACCCGGGCTACCAGATCTGGTGCGACTACGCGGTTCTCGGCTGTGCCAACGTCACCGTGCGCGTCGTGAAGCTCGGTTCGCCACGCCCCGGCGCGGACGCCTACGTCGAACTCGGCTTCACCGGCGGCTCCCTGGCCGCCGGTGCCGGCACCGGCGAAGTCCAGGTCCGGGTCGCCAAGGCCGACTGGTCCGCCTTCAACCAGGCCGACGACTACAGCTTCCGCGCGGCGGCGTCGTTCAGCGACCTCGCCACCACCACCGCCTACCAGTCCGGAACCCTGAGCTGGGGCATCGAACCCTGAGTCCGGCGGTCAGCCGTCGAGAGTCCGATCGTCCCGGTGGGCGCCGTAGAACCGCGCCTGCCGGGACATGATCTCGCGCATCGGCGTCCCCCGCGGCACGCCGTACACGGTGCCCGGGAAGTCCAAAGTGGACTGCAGCTCCCAGAGTTCGTCGTGCCGGTCGGGGGAGAACAGCTCGGCCGGATCCCCGGCGGCGATCCAGCCGATGGGGAGGACCGCGCCGGGTTCGAGCCGCGAATTGACGTGCAGCACGCTGTTGATCCGCAGCTCGGCACCGACGCCGGCGACCGAGCCCGGGAACAGCGAGGCGCCGGTCGCCACGAACACCTCGTCCTCGACGGTGGCGCCGTTGACGTGGGTGTGCGGCCCGATCAGCACCGCGTCCCCGAGCGTCACCGGGTGCGCGGCCCGGCCCCGGACCAGCGCGTGTTCCATGACCACGACGTCCGACCCGGTGCGGATCCCGCCGTCTTCCGCGGTGAGCACGGCGCCGTGCAGGACCCGGGCCCGCTCGCCGAGGACCACCGCGCCGCACAGCACCGCGGACGGGGCGACGTACGCCGATTCCGGTACCACGGGCCGGTGTCCCCGATGTTCGATCAGCATGCTCCGACCGTATCCCGGCTCGGCCGGAGCCCGCTGTCGACAGACGGCACTCGGCAGTCGAGAGTTGACACCGTGCGTGACGGCGTGGAACTCTCGGTCGTGCCCGCCGACCGGCCGAGAGGAGCCGCCTTGTCCGTCGAGCCGCTGCCGACGATGGACCGGAGCACGCTGCGCGAGCGCGTGCTGCAAGCGCTGCGTTCGGCGATCATGTCCGGCGTGTACCGGCCCGGGGACCACCTCGGCGAGGTCGAGGTCGCCGGGCGGCTGGGCGTCAGCCGGGGGACCGTGCGCGAGGCGCTGCGGCACCTGCAGCAGGAGGGCCTCGTCCAGGCCGGGATGCGCGGCATGCTGCGGGTCAACTCGCTGTCCGACGCCGAGATCCAGGGGCTGTTCCGGGTGCGGGCCGCGCTCGAGGGGCTCGCGGTCACCGAGATCGTCAACGGTCCCGATCGGCAGAAGGCCGTGACGGCGCTCCGGGCGGCGCTCGACGCACTCGCCGGCGCGGGGGACGACTTCGCCTCGCGGGTGGAGGCCGACCTCGGGTTCCACCTCCGGCTCTGCGAGCTGTCCGGCAACACGATGCTCGTGGAATCGTGGCGCCACCTCGAAGGACGCATCCGCGTGACGA
Organism: Amycolatopsis sp. SID8362; assembly: GCF_010550475.1. Taxonomy (NCBI): domain Bacteria; kingdom Bacillati; phylum Actinomycetota; class Actinomycetes; order Pseudonocardiales; family Pseudonocardiaceae; genus Amycolatopsis; species Amycolatopsis sp. SID8362. The sequence goes on along the minus strand of NZ_JAAGNB010001054.1, from coordinate 15,488 downwards.
TCATGAACCGCGGGCCGGAGGGTGCGCCGAGCATGATGACCCCGGCCCGGCACGCCCCGATCATCGACGCGATCGACAGCGGTGACCTCGACAAGGCCCTCGAGGTCGTGAACGAGCACATGACCGCCGCGGCCGAGCACTTCAGCGCCGGCTGACCCCCGCTTGACAGACCCCGCCTGGCGGGCGCATGGTGTCAGTCGTCTGTTGAGTGTTAACAGTCAACTCTCAACCTTCTAGCCACGTCCTGCCCGACGGATCACTGGAGATCTCATGACCGGACGACCCACCCAGCCGGAAGCGCGCGCGGCCATCGAGGGAACCCCGGCGCGCCGCCGGGTGGCACTCGGCTCCTCGATCGGCGCGACCATCGAGACCTACGACTTCATCGGCTTCGGCACCGCCGCGGCGCTGTACTTCAACGACGCGTTCTTCCCGTCGAGCAACCCGCTCTCCGGGACGCTGCTGTCGTTCGCGACGCTCGGGGTCGGGTTCGCGGTGCGCCCGCTCGGCGGGATCCTCGGCGGGCACCTCGGCGACCGGATCGGCCGCAAGCCCGTCCTGGTCGGGTCGCTGCTGGTGATGGGCATCGCGACGGTGCTGATCGGCCTGCTGCCGACGTACTCCCAGGTCGGCGTGTGGGCCGGCGTTCTCCTGGTGGCCGTGCGCGTGGTGCAGGGGCTGGCGTTCGGCGCCGAGTGGGGCGGGGCGATCCTGATGACCTTCGAACACGCGCCGTGGCGCAAACGCGGGCTCTACACCGGCCTCACCCAGGCCGGCTTCCCCGTCGGGCTGCTGCTGGCCAACACCGCGTTCCTGATCAGCGTCCCGCTCGGCGACCAGTGGGCGTGGCGCGTTCCCTTCCTGCTCAGCGCCGTGCTGATCGTCGTCGGCATCGTGATCCGGCTCAAGGTCGAAGAGTCCCCGGCGTTCAAGGAGCTCAAGTCCGAGGGCGAAGTCGCGAAGAACCCGCTGCTGGAGGTGCTGCGCACCGACTGGCGCAACGTCGTGAAGGCGTTCTGCCTGCGCATCACCGAAACCGCCGGCTACGCCCTTTCGGTCACCTTCGTCCTGTCGTACCTGTCGACCGAGAAGCTCGCGAACCGGTCGACGACGTTGTTCGCGCTCATGCTCGCCGCCGGGCTCGGCATCGTCGCGACGACGTTATGGGGCGCGCTGACCGACCGGATCGGCCGCCGTCCGGTGTACCTGCTCGGCACCGCGATCACGCTCGTCTGGGGCGTGCCGCTGTTCCTGGTGCTCAACACCGGCCAGGCCACCGCGGTCGTGCTCGCGTTCGTCGTCAGCTACGCGGTCTGCCAGAACAGCCTCGCCGGCGTGCAGGGCGCCTGGTTCTCCGAGCTGTTCCACGCCCGCACCCGCACCAGCGGCGCTTCGCTGTCCTACCAGCTTTCCGCGGTCGTCTCCGGCTTCACGCCGCTGATCGCCACGGCGTTGTTCACCGCCACCGGCTGGGTCGGCCCGGCGCTGCTGTTCAGCGCCTTCGGCCTGCTCGGGCTGATCGCCACCCTGCTGACCCGCGAGACCTGGGGCCGCGAGGAACGCGCGCGCGTCGCCGCCCTCGAACGCGGCCTCGCCGCACCCGCGCCCACCCCGGTCAGCTGACCCCGAGGAGAAACCCATGATCACGGCACCACCGCGCGAGGAGCTCGTCACCCGGCTGCGCGCCGCCGCCACCCGGATCCGCCGCAACGCGCTCACCATGGGCGAAGTGCAGGGCCAGGGCTACATCGGCCAGGCACTCGGCGTCGCCGACATCCTCGCCGTCTTCTACGCCCGCGGCGACGGCGAACTGCGGCTGCGTCCCGAAGACCCGGACTGGGACGGCCGCGACCGGTTCCTCCTCTCGATCGGCCACTACGCCATCGCGCTCTACGCCGCCCTCGCCGAAGCCGGCACGATTCCGGTGGAGGAACTGGAAACCTACGGTTCCGACGACTCCCGGCTGCCGATGTCCGGGATGGCGTCCTACACCCCCGGCATGGAGATCTCCGGCGGCTCGCTCGGCCACGGGCTCGGCGTCGCCTGCGGCATGGGCCTCGCGTTGCGGCACCGCGGCAACCCCGCCCGCGTGATCAACCTGCTCTCCGACGGCGAACTCGACGAAGGTTCGACGTGGGAAGCCGCGATGGCCTGCGCCCACCACGAACTCGCCAACGTCACCGCGGTCGTCGACGTCAACGGCTTGCAGGCCGACGGCCCCACGCCCGGCGTGCTGCGGACCGAGCCGGTGACCGAAAAGTGGCGCGCGTTCGGCTGGCACGCCGTGCGCGTCGACGGCAACGACATCCCCGCCCTGCTCGACGGCCTCGACGAGATCCGCGCGCACACCACAGGCCCGTCGGTGCTGATCTGCGACACCCGGATCGGGCGTGGCGTGCCGTTCCTGGAAACCCGGGAGAAGGCGCACTTCATGCCGGTGGCCGAGCACGAATGGCAGGCCGCCCGCGACCAGCTCGAAGGAGACCGCCAGTGACCAAGCGCCTCACCACCTCGGCGATGATCGCCTCGTTCGCCGACCCCGGCCAGCGCACCAGCCCCGCGCCGTTCGGGTACGCGCTCACCCGCCTGGCCGGCGAACGCCCGGAGATCGTCGGGCTGTCGGCGGACCTGGCCAAGTACACCGACATGCACGTCTTCCGCGACGCGCACCCGGACCGCTTCTTCCAGATGGGCATGGCCGAGCAGGCGATGCTCGGCGCGGCGGCGGGCATGGCCGAAGCCGGGCTCGTCCCGTTCGCGTCGACGTACTCGGTGTTCGCGACACGGCGCGCGTACGACTTCCTGTGCCTCGACATCGCCGAGCCCGGCCTCAACGTCAACGTCGTCGGCGCGCTGCCCGGCCTGACGACCGGCTACGGGCCCAGCCACCAGGCCACCGAGGACCTCGCGATCCTGCGCGCCTGCCCCGGCCTGACGATCGTCGACCCGTGCGACTCGGTCGACATCGAGCAGGCGGTGCCGGCGCTGGCCGCGCACCCCGGTCCGACGTACCTGCGGCTGCTGCGCGGCAAGGTGCCCACGGTGCTCGACGAGTACGGCTACCGGTTCGAGCTCGGCAAAGCCGCCGAACTCCGCGGCGGCCGGGACGTCCTGTTCGTCTCGACCGGACTGATGACCATGCGCGCGCTCCAGGCGGCGGCCCGGCTCGAAGCCGACCACGTCGACGCGGCCGTCCTGCACGTCCCGACCGTCAAACCCCTCGACACCGCGACGATCCTGGCCCAGCTGCGCACCGACCGGCTCGTCGTGACGTGCGAGAACCACACGATCGTCGGCGGGCTGTCGGAAGCCGTCGCCGCCACCGCCGCCTACGGCCGGACCGGCTCCCGCATCATCGCCGCCGCGCTGCCGGACGAGTTCCTCGCCGCCGGCGCCCTGCCCACCCTGCACGACCGCTACGGACTGTCCACCGACGCGCTGTGCGCGCGCGTCAAAGCCGAACTCTGAACCGGAGAAACCCATGACCGCCAAGGAAAAGACCGCCGTCGTCACCGGTGCCGCCTCGAAGCGCGGGATCGGCCGGGCGACCGCGCACGCACTCGCGGCCGCGGGCTGGACCGTCGCCGTCCTCGACCTCGACGAGGCGGGCGCCAAGGCCGCCGCGGACGAAGTCGCCGCCGCACACGGGATCCCGGCTTTCGGGCTGGCGTGCGACGTCACGGACGAGACGTCGGTCGCGACCGCGCTGGACACGCTCGCCGCCGACGCCCCGCCGATCGGCGCGCTGGTCAACAATGCCGGGATCACCTCGCCGACGCCGTTCCTCGAGGTGGACGCGGCCGAATGGGACCGCATCTTCGCCGTCAACGTCCGCGGCGCGTTCACCATCACGCGCGCGGTGGCGCCCGGCATGGCCGAGCGCGGGTTCGGCCGGATCGTGTTCCTGTCGTCGGTCTCGGCCGAACGCGGCGGCGGCGTGTTCGGCGGCGTCGCGTACTCCGCGGCCAAAGCGGGCCAGCTCGGCTTCGCCCGCGCGCTGGCCCGCGAACTCGGCCCGCGAGGCGTCACGGTCAACAGCGTGGCCCCCGGGCTCATCGACACCGACATCACCGGCGGGGTGCTGGAAGGCGAGCGAAAAGCGGCGCTGCTGGCCGGGATCCCGGTCGGGCGCACCGGCCGGACGTCCGACGTGGCCGACCTGATCACCTACCTGTGCCGCGAGGAGTCCGGCTACATCACGGGCGCGACGTACGACGTCAACGGCGGTTCGCACATCCACTGAGCGAAGAGGACCGTGCCGGTCAGGACAGGACCCGGGTGCCCATCGCCGCCAGGAAGCCGAGCTTGTCCCGGGCGTCGGTGCCCGGCCGGGGCGTGTAGACCACGACACGCAGGTTCGAGCCCTGCGTAGTGAGCACGTCGGAATCCAGCTCGACCGGCCCGACTTCCGGGTGCTCGATCACCTTGTGCCCGCTCTGGTGCTCGGCGACCGCCGCGGCCGCCCACAGCTCCCGGAAGCGGGGCGCCCGCCGCAGCCTCGCGAGCAGCGCCTCGACGTCCGGGTCGGTGGGGTAGCGGCCGGTCGTGGCGCGCAGGTCCGCCACGAGGGACTCCTCGAACGCGGCCCGTTCCCCGGGGCTGAACCGCACCGGGCTGGGCAGGCCCTCGAACTGCATGAGCAGCAGGTTGCGGTGGTCTTCGCCGATCGCCGTGGGATCGCCGAAGGTCGCGGCGAACAACGGGTTCCAGTGCAGCAGCTGCCAGGTGGCGTCGTACACGGCGAGCGGGTGGCTCTCGAGCGCCGCATGAGGTGCGCGAACTCCGCGTCCGACAGTTGCAGCGCCCGCCCCAGCGCGGTGCAGACCTGCGCGGACGGCTTCACCGCGCGTCCTTGCTCGAGCCGCACGACGTACTCGATCGAGATCCCGGCGAGGACGGCCAGCTCCTCCCGGCGGAGTCCCGGGCCCGGCGGGGCGCCTGGTGCGGGAGGCCGGCGCTCGCCGGATCGAGGCGATCGCGCCACGTCCGCAGCGCCCGGCCGAGATCGTCCATGCGGTCATTGTGCGCCCGCGCGTGCCGTTCGTCGTGGTACCCGCGGTACCAGGACGTCGCGTGGCTGTTCCCCGCGGGCGCCGAGGCGCACGGTGATGCCATGAACGCGACGAACTCCCGCACCCCGGCCGAACTCGTGGTCGTCACCGGCGCGAGCACCGGCATCGGCCGGGCGACCGCGCGGCGCCTGGCCGCCGACGGCTTCCACGTCCTCGCCGGCGTCCGCACCGAAGCGGCCGCCGCCGAGGTGAAGGCCGGGCGGATCGAACCGGTCCTGCTCGACATCACCGACGCGGGCCAGGTGGCCGCGCTCGCCGACCGGGCCGGCGCGGACCGCCGCCCGCTGCGCGCGGTGGTCAACAACGCCGGGATCGCGGTCAACGCCCCGGTCGAGACGCTGCCGCTCGCCGATTGGCGCCGCCAGTTCGACGTCTCGGTGTTCGGTCAGGTGGCGGTCATCCAGGCGCTCCTGCCCGCTCTCCTGCGGAGCGGAGGCCGCGTCGTGAACATCGGGTCGACCGGCGGGAAAGTCGCCATGCCGAGCTTCGGCGCCTACTCCGGCGCGAAGTTCGCCATGGAGGCCATCAGCGACTCGCTGCGCCGCGAGGTGGAACCGTTCGGTGTTTCGGTCGCCGTGATCGTCCCCGGGGCCGTCCGCACGCGGCTGACCGAACGCGGGGGAGCGACGGCGGCCCGGCTGGCCGAGGACATGACCCCGGACCAGCGCACCCGCTACGCCGGGCTCATGACGGCGTTCCGCGCCACCACGGAGTCCTGGGGGACCGGCGGAATGGACGCGAGCGTCGTCGCCGCCGCCGTCTCGAAGGCGATCCACGACCGGAAGCCGCGCACCCGGTACACCGTCGGCCGCGACGCGGCGGTCATGACGCGGCTGACCCACCTCGTGCCGGATCGCCTGCTCGACCGGATGGTGCGCCGCACGATGGGGCTGTGACCCCGGTGCGTCGTTTGGGCGGACGCCGGACGGGTATTCGCGACCGTGATCCCTGTCCGGCAAGCCCGCCGCCGGCTGCTGGGTGTCCTCGCCGCGGCGGCCTTCGTGACCGCCGCCTGCGGCTCGGACTCCCAGGCGGAGACCGTCCACGCCGGTCGCGAGATCCGCGGGCAGCTCGAGCTGCTGCGGCTGGTGGTGACCGCCGACCGCGACTCCGTGCCGCCGTCGCCGAGCCTCTCGGTCACCATCCGCGACACCATCGACGAACTCGGCTCCGTCGGCAAGGACGTCGGCAAGCTGCCCGACGACCAGGCCCGCGCGGCGTTCACCTCGATCACCGACCGCGCCGTCGGGCTGGCGCACCAGCTGGACGACGGCATCGGGGACGGCACCGACGCCGGGCTCGACCGGATCGACGCTCAGCTCCAAGGCCTCGTCGCCGAGCTCGGCCGGTGGGGCGTGACCGCATGAGCAAGAAGTTCCTCGCGATCACCCTGGGCATCCTCACCGCCGTCGGCGGCTTCGTCGACATCGGGGACCTCGTCGAAAGCGGGGTCGTCGGCGCCCGCTACGGCATGGCGCTGGTCTGGGTGACGGCGCTCGGCGTGCTCGGCATCTGCGTCTACGCCGACATGTCCGGCCGGATCGTCGCCGTGACCGGCCGCCCGGTCTTCGACCTGATCCGCGAACGGCTCGGGCCGCGCACGGCGCTGCTCAACCTCGCCGGCTCGTTCCTCATCACGCTGCTGACGGTGGCCGCGGAGATCGGCGGCGTCGCGCTCACCATCGAGCTCGCGTCCGGAGTGGACCGGCTGATCTGGGTGCTGCCGATCGGGGTGCTGATCTGGCTGGTGATCTGGCGGGTCGGGTTCGAGCGGATGGAAACCGCCTTCGGGCTCGGCGGCCTCGCGATCGCCGTGTTCGCCGTCGCCGTGTTCTTCCTGCACCCCGACTGGTCTTCGCTCGGCGCCCAGATCGCCGGGTTCGTCCCGCCGCCGGACCAGGCGCTGCCGACCTACGCCTACCACGCCGTGGCGCTGTTCGCGTCGGCGATGACGCCGTACGAGGTCTTCTTCTTCACCTCCGGCGGCGTCGAAGAAGGCTGGACGGTCAAGGACCTCCCGGTGCAGCGCGCCAACGTGCTGCTGGGCTTCCCGCTCGGCGGCCTGCTCGCCCTCGCCGTGATGGCCTGCGCGGCCGTGGTCCTGTTCCCGGCGGGCGTCGACGTCAGCCAGGTCAGCCAGATCGTGCTGCCGGTGACGCTCGCGCTGGGCACCGCGGGCCTGGTGATCGTCCTCATCGGAATCTTCGCCGCCACCTTCGGCGCGGCGCTGGAGACCGGGCTGTCGTCGGGGTACATGCTGGCGCAGTACTTCGGCTGGGAATGGGGAAAGCGCCGCCGCCCGCGCGACGCGGCCCGCTTCCACGTCACGGTCGCCGTCGGGTTGCTGCTCGGGGTGCTCGTCGTGCAGACGGGCATCGACCCGGTCGGCCTGACCGAGTACTCGCTGATCTTCTCCGCGGTCGCGCTGCCGCTGACCTACCTGCCGGTGCTCATCGTCGCCAACGACCGCGAGTACCTCGGCAAGCACGCCAACGGGCACTTCAGCAACACCGTCGGCGTCGGCATGCTCGTCGTCATCGCAATCGCCGCCGTGGCGGCGATCCCCCTGATGATCTTCACCGGAGCCGGCCAATGAACCCGTGGGACGACCAGTACCCGATCGACCTGTCCGATGCCGTGCTCGACCGGCAGATCAGCGGCGAAGACGGCACCGTCGTCGGCAAGGTCGACGACGTCGAACTGCGGGCGCGCGACGACGGCACATACGTCGTCGACGCCCTGCTCGTCGGCCCCGAAGCGCTCGCCGACCGCATCGGCGGCCCGATGGGGAAGCTGCTGCGCCGCATCGGCCGCGGCTTCCGGTCCGAAGCACCGCAACGCATCCCGATGAACGCGATCCGCCGCGCCGAACCGACGATCGTCGTCACGGACGCCGTCGCGCACGCCACCGACAGCCCGTCCCAGGACTGGCTGCGCCGCACGGTCATCGACCGCATCCCGGGAGCCGGCCGTGCGAGCCGGTGAGCTGCTCGGCAGGCCGGCCCGCGACCCCGCCGGCCGCGACCTCGGCGCGATCCGCGACATCCGGGTCCGGGCCACCCCCGGCCGCGACGGAACCCAGCGGCTGGTCGTGCGCGGGGTGATCGTCGGCCGGACCCCGGTGCGGCTGTTCGGCTACCAGCGCCACGACCAGCGCGGACCGGCACCGGTGGTCGCCCTCATCCGGTGGCTGCACCGGCACACCCGCTACGTCGCCTGGGAAGACGTCGACCTGTCCGGTCCCGAAGTCCGGATCCGGCGGCCGTTCGCCGAGCTGACCCCGTTGCACGAGGCCACGGACTGAGGCTGGTTTCGGTCAGATCAGCCGCCGGCCCCAGGTGGCGGCCAGGAGCACCAGCGCGGCGCCCTGGATGGCGGCGACGGTGACGATCAGCGTGGGAACGGACTGCTCGTAGAGCGCGCCGGTGAGGGCACCGCCGCCCAGGGTCGCGACGCCCAGGACGCCCGCGAAGACGCCGTACGCGGTGGCTCGGCGCGGGCTCGGGACGAGGTCGGCGACTACGGCACGGAGGGTGGATTCCTGGACGCCCACCGCGGCGCCCCACAGCAGCGAGCCGAGGACGACCGGCCACACGGCGTCGGTGAACGCGAGCAGCGGCACGCCCGCGGCCAGCAGAGGAAGGCTCACCAGGGCACGCGGCCCGGCGCGGTCGTAGAGCCAGCCGGTCGCCAACGCGGCGAGCGCGTCGGCGACCATCGCCGCGGCGTAGAGCACCGGGACCAGCGCGGGGGACAGGAGGTGCCGCTCGACGACGTGGAACGAGAGCACCCCGAAGGTGGCGAACCCGGCCATCGTGGTGGCGGTGAAGCCCGCGTACACCCAGAACGCACGCGGCAGGCGCGCTGGGTTTTCCGTTGTGTGGTCCCGTTTCTCGGCGGCGGCGGTTTCGTACGAAGCCGGGTCCGGTACGCGGGCGCGAAGCCACAGCAACACTGCGAGCGCCGCCACCCCGGGCACGGCGAGCAGGCCCAGCGCCACGCCGTAGCCGCCGCCTGCCGCGAGGACCCCGGCCACGGTGAGCGGGCCGACCAGGGCGCCGACCTGGTCCATCGCCTCGTGGACGGCGAACCCGCGGCCGCGTCCGGTGACAGCGGTGGCGTGCGAGAGCAAGGTGTCCTTCGCCGGGGAACGCACAGCCTTGCCGACCCGCTCGGCGATGACCAGGGCGCAGGCCACCCAGAGGACGCCGGTGAGCCCGAGCAGCGGCACGCTGACGGCGGTCAGGGCGTACCCGCCGATCGTGAGCCCCCAGAACCGCCGGGTCCGGTCGGCCAGCGGCCCGGACACCAGACGCAGCCCGAGCGCCGCGGCTTCACCCGCTCCGGTGACCACGCCGACAACCGCCGCCGAGGCCCCCAGCCCGGCCAGCAGCGGCCCGGTGATCGACCGGGCGCCTTCGTAGACGAAGTCCATCAGCAGGCTGACGGTGCCGAAGGCGACCACGAACCGCCACGGGGAAAGCCCGAGCATCGGCACCTCCGGTCACTCCCTCGAGAGGACCATAACCGCGATCCGGCCGGACGACGAGATCGTCCGGCCGGATCGCCGTCGTCAGAAGGCGGTGACCGCGGAACGCGCGGCCGCCACCTGCGGTGCCGGGGTCTCGGCGGCCCGGCGGGCGCCGCCGGTCAAGGGCAGGCCGCCGGCCGGGGCGAACATGCCCATGGCGAACGTCGACCCGCTCGGGGCCGAGGCGATCGGCACGATCGGGAACGCGTTGCCGCCGGCCCGCACCGAGGTGGAGATGTAGTCGCCGAACATCCGGCCCTGGGACGTGTTCGGGATCCACGACAGGCTCATCGGCCCGGCCACCTGGGTGGCGGTGCCCCAGCTGGTTCCGCCGTTGGTGGAGGAGATGAACCCGGCTTCGAGCTGGCAGGTCGCCGCCGTGCAGTTCGCGGTGGGGTAGAAGTAGTACGTCAGGCCGATCCGGGCGCCGGCGCCGGCGGTCGACGGGTCGACGCCGATGCCGGGCACGAAGTGGTCGACGGTGCTGGTCGTGGCGTCGATCGGGACGCGCGCCGGCGCCGTCCAGGTGGTGCCGTTGGCGGACTTGCTCAGCACGATGTCGTTGCTGGGGCAGCCGGAGCGGAACCGGCAGTCCGACCACACGACGTAGACGGTGCCCGAGCTGTCGATTTCCGCGCTGGGCAACGCTTCTTCGCGCAGGCCGCCGGCGGCGTCGTGGTGGCTGATCGAGGCGACGGCAGTGGTGGAGGACCAGCTGCCGCCGCCGTTGGTGGAGCGGAAGCTGCGGATCTGGTCGTTGAGCGACAGGTAGGGGACCACGACCGTGCCGTTCGGCTGCACGACGGGCTGGCCGCCGAGCCCGGTGTGCGCGCCGCCCGGGGCACGGGCCGGGCCCCAGGTCAGGCCGCCGTCGCCGGACGTGCGCATCCGGATCGAGTCGCCGGAGCTGGTGATGTCGTACTGCGTGTAGCAGTTTCCGAAGAACGGGCTGCTCGCCGTGTTGTCGCAGACGATCCAGTTCTTGTCCAGCGAACCCGTCGCCGTGGTGACCGGGTTGCCGAAGGTCTTGCCGCCGTCGGTGGAGCGGCTGGTGAACACCGGGGTACCGCTCGGGCAGTTGACGCCGAGGGAGGAGATCAGCCAGACGTTGTGCTTGGCGTCGAAGGCGACGGCGGCGTCGCTCATCTGGCCGCAGGGGCCGCCGGTGTTCGCGGTGGTGCCGGGCAGGAAGCCGGACGTCCAGGTGGCGCCGCCGTCGGTGGAAGTGGCGAAACCGATGTCGGAGGAGCCGCCGCCGAAGACGCGGCCGACCTGGAAGGCGGAGACGATCGTCGAGCCGAACGCGAACGTGTCGGGCTCGACCTCGGTTCGGTGCTGGGCTTGCGCGTCGGTGAACGGATCGGAACTGACCTGGGTCACGGCGACGTTCGCGGCCGCGGACGTCGCGGCGACCAGGAGGCCGCCGGTCACGAGGGCCGGCAGGAGGACGGCGAGTTTTCGGGATAGCGGCATGTCGTGTTCACCTTCTCCGTCGAGGTGAGGCACTGAGGCGAGCGGCGGGGTGGCCGCCGCGGGCCACGGGCGACTGTCGATCCAGCCACCGGGGACCGGGTGCCGTAAAGGGGTCTCCACCGATCCAGACCCGTTCGGGGGCGCCCGAACGGCCGAAGAATTGGCCGTGCGCTTACCTGGTCCCGAATGGACAGTCCACAAAACCGGTAACGCCCCGGTGGTCCGGAGCGACCATTTCTGCGGCGGCCAAGGCACGGCGTTTTCCGTGTGGCTGACCGCAAACCGGAAATACCGGTCAAATTGAGGGAGTACGCCCGTGTCGCGTCCCCGCACCATCTCCGCGATCAGTGTGACGATTCTGAGCACCGCCGCGCTCGGCGTGTTCGCGGTCAACCCGGCGACCGCGCAGCCGTTCGGCTACCACCAGCTCAACCCCGTGCAGCAGCGCCACGTCTCCGGGCTGCTGTCCACCGTCCTCAACGGCGAAGACCCGGCGAACGCCGCCAGAGCGCTGGCCCCGAACCGGGCCACGCCCTCGGCCGCCGCCCCGTGCGCCAACCGCTTCGGCGCGAACGTGAAGGTCAACCAGAACTGCCTGAACCTCACCGACCCGGACCTGCAGGGCCGGGCACAGGCCCAGAACGAGACCTGGGCCGCCGCCGACCCGAACAACCCGGACCACGTCATCGCCACCTACAACGACTACCGCCGCGGCGACGGCACCTGCGGCGTCAGCTACTCCCTCGACGGCGCCCGGACCTGGGCCGACGCGACCACGCCCAACGGCTTCAGCCGCGGCGCCGACTTCGGCGGCGCACCACGGGAGTACTGGCAGTCCGGCGGCGACACCTCGGTGGCGTGGGACTCCCGCGGCAACGCCTACCTGTCGTGCCAGGTGTTCAACCGCGGCAGCGCGGTATCGGCGAACCCCGACCAGTCCAGCGCGTTCCTGGTCTTCCGCTCGACCGGCACCAACGGCGCGTCCTGGAACTTCCCCGGCCGTCCCGTCGCCACCCACGACGACACCGCGGGCGCCGGGAACTTCCTGCTGGACAAGCAACTCCTCGCCGTCGACAACAACCCGCGCAGCGCGTTCCGCGACCGCGTCTACGTTTCCTGGACGACGTTCGCCGACGACGGAACCGGCTACATCTACGAGGCCTATTCCGCCGACTACGGCGAAACGTTCTCGGCGCCGGTGCTGGTCAGCGCCGACACCGCGTTGTGCGCCGACGCGCTCGGGTTCCCGACGCCGCGGGGGAGGTGCAACCAGAACCAGGACTCGCAGCCGTTCGTCGGCTCGGACGGCGCGTTGTACGTGGTGTTCAACAACTTCAACAACGCACTCGCGAACCCGGCCGACAACCACAACCAGGTCCTGCTGGCGCGCTCGGCCGACGGCGGCCGGAGCTTCTCGGCGCCGGTGCTGGTCGGCAACTACCACGAGCTGCCCGACTGCGCGACCTACCAGAACGGCCAGGACCCCGGCCGCGCCTGCGTTCCCGAGAAGGGGGCGTCGGCCAACTCGGTGTTCCGGGCGAGCAACTACCCGGTCGGCGGCGTCGATCCGCGCAACCCGCGCCGCATCCTGGTGACGTACGGCTCCTACATCAGCCGGAACTCGAACGAGGCCACCGGCTGCACCCCGACCGGGTTCAGCCCCGCCACCGGCATCAACACCTACACCGGCGTGAAGAACGGCACCTGCAACAACGACATCGTCCTGTCGGCTTCGGCGAACGCCGGTGCCTCGTTCACCGGCGGCACCACCGACGTCCGGCAGCTGCCGGTGGTCACCACCGCGCCCGGCCAGGCCCGGACCGACCAGTTCTGGCAGGGCGCCGCGTTCGGCTCCGACGGCACCTTCGCGGTGAGCTACTACGACCGCCAATACGGCGCCGACGAGACCACCGGCTTCTCCGACATCACGGTGTCGGCGGGCTTCACCCAGACGCGGGCGACGTCGGGCAGCATGCCGCCGCCGACGCAGTTCGCCGGGACGTTCTACGGCGACTACGCCGGGATCGCCGTCACCGCCCGCGCCGCCTACCCGGTCTGGTCGGACACCCGCCCGCCGGACCTGTTCCTGTGCCCCGGCACCGGCACCCCCGGCACGCCGCCCGCCACCTGCCAGGCCGGCGCACCGAACGCGTCGGTCGCCAACGACGAGGACGCCTACACGACCGCCGTCGCCCTCCGCTGACGCGGCCTTGGGGAGGGCCATCCGCGATCCCGCGGGTGGCCCTCCACCACGGCGTCACGCCGCGGTCACCGCCGACGGCCCGGCGGTTTGGCCCGGAAGACGAGTTCGCCTATCAGCGCGGCGTCATGCCGCCGGCGGCCCCGCGGTATGGCCCGGTGAACGAGTTCGCCCGCCACCACGGCTCAGCGGCCGTAGCCGCCTTCGGAGTAGCCGCGGTCGCCGGCGGGTTCGCCGCTGTCGTTCGAGTAGCCCTGGTCGTAGCCCCCGCCGGACTGCTCCCCGCCGCGGTCGTCGCCGGAGGAGGACTCGTCGTAGCCCCTCGTGGCGTGCCGGCCGTAGTCGCCCTCCTGCTGGCCGCCGTAGCCCTCGCTCTGCCCGCCGTCGTACCCCTGCCCCTCCTGGCGCCCGAAACCGCCGCCGGACCCGCCGTCGGAGCCACCTTCGTAACCGCCCTCGGAGCGCCCGCCGAAGTCGCCCTCGGAGCGGCCCCCGGAGCCACCTCCATAGCCACCCTCGGAGCGGCCCTCGGAGCCACCTCCGTAACCGCCCTCGGAGCGACCCTCGGAACCACCTCCGTAGCCACCCTCGGAACGGTTCTCGAAGCCGCCCTCGGAACGGCCGCCCGAGTCGCCGGCCGGGTTGTCGTTGCCCGACTGGTTCTCGTCGCGGCCGAGGAAGTCCTTCGCCTTGTCGGCGGCCGCGTCGATCTGGTCGCCGTGCTCGCCGAAGCGGGATTTGGCGAAGTCCGCGGCCTTGTCGATGTTGCCGCTGCTCGCGACGTTCTTCACATCATCGAAGTCGATGCCCATCTGAGCTCCCTCGGGGTTTGTTTTTGACCGGGGCCGGTGGAGGTGTGTGGCCCGGTTGACGGCCTTCATCAAAGCTGCCTCGCGCCGGCCTGCAACTCGAGCCAGTTGCCTGGGTGAAGAATGCGGCCGGGATTGGACGAGCGACGCTCGCGGGGTTACCTTGCGGCATTTTCCGCGATTGCCGGACGCCTCATTTCGTTCGCTTGACAGGTGCGGGGCGGCGGTCATCCCTCACGCGGGTGGATCTGCCGCGCTTCCCCCGGCCAGGTGATCCGCGCCCGGAACCCGTTGCGGGGTAATTGTTTCCACGAACGGACGACGGTAGGTGGCTTGTCGTCGCCCGGGGGTGTCGTTTGCCGTCGCCGTCGCGCCGTGTTCGTATCCCTGGCATCAGCCGACGCGGAGCGAACGTAAAGGAAGTTTTAATTTCATGCGCAGCACAATTGCCCGGACGGCGGCGGGTTTGGCGATCGTGGCGGGCCTGGTCACCGCGTGTGGCTCGGGCGGCACGGACAACGCGGCTTCTTCCGGTCCCGACCTCAGCTCGTCCAGCGGTGCCGCCGCCTCATCGGGTGCCGGCGCGCCGAGTTCGGCGGGGCAGGCGGCCGGTGACGCGGCCCAGCAGGTGAGCACGACGATCGAGCAGGCGCTGCAGCGAGCGCCCATCACCTTCGAATCGGAAAAAGCCGACCTGACCGCGCAGGCGACGCAGACGCTCGGCGAAATCGCCAAGGCGCTGCAGGGGAACACCGTGAAGATCAGCATCGCCACCCACGCGGGTTACCCCGACGCGGAAAAGGCGAAGGCGCTTTCCGAAAAGCGCGCCGAGGCGATCACCACCGCCCTCGAAGGGCTCGGCGTGACCAAGGACCGCGTCGCGCAGGACGCGACCGGTAATGAGAAGGCCCAGGGTGACCAGGCACTGAACACGCAAATCAGCGTCGCGCAGTGAGCTTGGGCAACGGCGTCGGCTGGTTCCGGCCGGCCGGCGCCGCCCCGTCCGCTCCGGCGGGCCGGGTGCACTACCTCGTCGGGCCGAGCGGCTACCCCAACTTCGGCGACGAACTGATCGCCGCGACGTGGCTGCGGTACCTCGCCCGCACCGAACCGGACGCCGAGGTCTGGCTCGACACGCATTCGCCGGGGCCCGCGCAGCTGCTGCTCGGCGACCTGCATCCCCGGCTGCGGTGCACGGACACCCTCTGGCGGCTGTGCGGCGAAGCGCCGTCGGACGAGCCGGGCGAGGTGGCGGAGTGGGTGCGGGCGGCCGTGGCCGACCCCGGGCTCGCCCCGCGGTGGGACGCCGGCATCGACCTGCTCGGCCGCACCGACGTGCTGCACGTGATCGGCGGCGGCTACCTGAACGCCCTCTGGCCCCGGCACATCGGGTTGCTCGCGGG
>NZ_JAAGNB010001839.1:0-2094 GCF_010550475.1 Amycolatopsis sp. SID8362 | reverse complement strand
GGCCGACGAACGGCTGGCCGCCCGGGAAGGGGCCGAGGCGGCCCGGTACGCCCGGCGGCACTTCGACGTCCGGGACACCTGGGCCGGGCTGGCCGAGGTGACGCTGCGCCGCGCAAGACCATGCCTTGTGCGTACGGAACCTCATCCCGTTGCCGGAGGTCCGCCCGCGGCGGACGTGTGATCGTCGTGCGAGCCGGAGGGAGGAGACACCCATGCGCCGCCAGCCGAGACCCGTGCCCGACGTGGACCGCACCACGCCCGCGCTCGTCCTCAAGCTCGACGCGAACGTGTTCCACCACGGCGGGCTCGGCGTCATCCGGAGCCTGGGCGGCCTCGGCGTTCCCGTGTACGCCGTGCAGGAGGAACGGCTGACCCCGGCCGGCTCCTCCCGCTATCTGCGCGGCGGCTGGGTGTGGCGGCCCGGCACGGACGACGCGGAACGGCTGCTCGCGGGCCTGCGCCGGATCGGCGAGCGGATCGGCACGCGGGCCGTCCTGCTGCCGACCGACGACGCGGGCGCGATGTTCGTCGCTGAGTACCAGTCGAAGCTGCGCGAGACGTTCCTCTTCCCCGAGGTCGATCCCGCGCTCCCCCGGCTGGTCGCCGACAAGTACGCGCTGCACGACGTCTGCCGCCGCGCCGGCCTGCCGTGCCCGGCGCGGACGCTCGCCCGGAGCCCGGACGAAGCGGACGAGTTTCCCGTGGTCGTCAAGCTGGTGCACCCCTGGCGCGGGAGCGGCCGGGCGCGCAGCACGACCCTGGTCCGCGACCGGGACGAGCTGGCCCGGCTGTTCGCGGACGCGGCGGGCGACGAGCTGCTGCTGCAGGAGTACCTGCCCGGCGAGGACTGGTTCTTCCACGGCTACTGCGACGAACGCTCCCGCTGCCGTCCGGCCTTCACCGGCCGCAAGCACCGCTCCTACCCGGCCGACGCCGGGCTGACCGCGTTCGGCACGGCGCGGCCGAACCCCGCGCTGGCCGCCTCGGCCCAGCAGCTGTTCGAGCACCTGTCCTACCGCGGGATCATGGACCTCGACGTGCGCCTCGACCCGCGCGACGGGCAGTACAAGCTGCTCGACTTCAACCCGCGGCTCGGCGCCCAGTTCCGGCTGTTCGCCGACGACGCCGGCGTCGACGTCGCCGTGGCCGCGCACCTGCACCTCACCGGCCGCGAGATCCCGCGCGGCGAACCGGTCCGCCGCGGGTTCCTGGTGGAGAACTACGACCCGCTCGCCGCGTTCGGCTACTGGCGGCGGGGCCGGCTCGGGCCGGGTGCCTGGCTGCGGTCCCTGCGCGAGGTCGACGAGCTGGCCTGGTTCGCCTGCGACGACCTCCGGCCGTTCGGCCTGATGTGCGCGCGCCTGGCGTGGCGCGCGGTCCGCAAGCAGTTCCCCGGCCGCGCCCGTCCGCCCGTGGCGAGCCCGCGCTACCGGCCCGGCCGGGCCACTCCGGAAGGGGAAACCGATGACCGGTGAAACCGACGTCGCCGTCGTGGGCGCCGGGCCGTACGGCCTGTCGATCGCGGCCCACCTGCATGGCCGGGGCGTGCGCTTCCGCCACTTCGGGAAACCCATGCAGCTGTGGCGCGACGCGATGCCCGCCGGGATGTTCCTGAAGTCCCAGGGGTTCGCGTCGAACCTGTCCGACCCGGCCGCGACGCACACCCTGGGCGCCTTCTGCCGGGAGACCGGACGCGAGTACGGCGACTACGGCGTGCCGGTGCCGCTGGACACCTTCGTCGCGTACGGCGACTGGTTCCGGGACGCGCACGCGCCCGGCCTCGAGGAGACGCTCGTCGAGCGCGTCTCCCAGGCGGGGTCCGGATACGAGCTGGCGGTGGGTGGCGAGCGGGTGCGTGCCCGCGAAGTCGTCTTCGCCCCGGGCGTCCAGTACTTCGCCCACCTGCCCGCGGCGTTCGCCGGCCTGCCGGCCCGCGTCTGCTCGCACAGCTCGGCCCACGGCGACCTCGGCGCCTTCCGCGGCAAGGACGTGGTCGTCGTCGGCGCGGGCCAGTCGGCCATCGAGTCGGCGACCCTGCTGCACGAGTCCGGGGCGAGCGTGCGGCTGGTGGCGCGGGCACCGCGGCTGGTCTGG
>NZ_JAAGNB010001781.1:0-2354 GCF_010550475.1 Amycolatopsis sp. SID8362 | reverse complement strand
CCCGCCAGCTCCGCGACGGCGGCGAACGCGGTCGCGACCACCAGGCCGGCGACCCCGAGCACGACGTACCCGGTGCGGTTCGGTTTGCTGCTCTTGGGCGGCGCGGTGTCGATCCTGGTGATCCGAGAGCTCGAATCCGGCCCGTCGGGGCGGGGCATACAGGCTCCTTGGGGATTTCGGGGAGGCGCGGGCGAGGTCCACGGGCGTGAAGCCCGACGGCGGGGGAGCGACCTCGGCCGGGAGGTTATCACCGGCGTGCGGGTATTCGCCCAGGTAGTGGCCTTGATCCGTTACTGTGCGCTGTCGGTTGACCCGGAAGGGAGGAAAAGCATGAGTGAGCAAGAAACGAACACTCGCCTCACGGCGTGGGTGCGCGGCCGGGTCCAGGGTGTCGGTTTCCGCTGGTGGACGCGCAGCCGTGCACTCGAACTCGGCCTGGTCGGGAGCGCCAGCAACCTGGCCGACGGCCGTGTCGAGGTCATAGCGGAGGGTAGCTGTGACCACTGTGAGCGGCTGCTGACGGCGCTGCGGTCGGGAGAATCACCCGGAAGTGTGGAGCACGTCGCCGAGCGCTGGTCCGCCCCGAAAGGGGGACTGAACGGCTTCGTCGAGCGGTGACTGGTGGGGCGCATGAGGTTGCTGCGACCACTGCGGATGTGCTAGGGCGCGCCGACGAGGGGGCGCGTCCGGCGGACCCCGGAGGCCCCCAGGTAGCCTGGGACGATTGAAACGCCAGTACCGGCAGCCAGAGGGGTCAGCACCCAGTGCACCTGAAAAGCCTGACGCTCAAAGGCTTCAAGTCCTTCGCTTCGGCCACCACGCTGCGCTTCGAGCCGGGCATCACCTGCGTGGTCGGCCCGAACGGCTCCGGCAAGTCCAACGTGCTCGACGCGCTGCGCTGGGTCATGGGCACCCAGGGCGCCAAGGATCTGCGCGGCGGCAAGATGGAGGACGTCATCTTCGCCGGCACCGCGGGCCGCGCCCCGCTCGGCCGCGCCGAGGTCACCCTCACCATCGACAACGCCGACGGCGCGCTGCCCATCGAGTACTCCGAGGTCTCGATCACCCGCCGGATGTTCCGCGACGGCGCGAGCGAGTACGAGATCAACGGCGACCGCTGCCGCCTGATGGACGTCCAGGAACTGCTGTCGGACTCCGGCATCGGCCGCGAGATGCACGTCATCGTCGGGCAGGGCCAGCTCTCGGCGATCCTCGAGTCCAAGCCCGAAGAGCGCCGCGCCTTCATCGAAGAGGCCGCCGGCGTCCTCAAGCACCGCAAGCGCAAGGAACAGACCCTGCGCAAGCTGGCCAACATGCAGGGCAACCTCGACCGCCTCGGCGACCTGACGACCGAGCTGCGCCGCCAGCTCAAGCCGCTGGGCAAGCAGGCCGAGATCGCCCGCAAGGCCCAGTCCGTCCAGTCCGAGCTGCGCGACTCCCGCCTGCGCCTGCTCGCCGACGACCTCGTCACCCAGCGCGACGCGATCGCGCGCGAAGAGGCCGACGAGCGCACCGCCCGCCAGCGCCGCGCCGAGGTCGAGCAGCACCTCGAGATCGTCTCCGCCGAAGAAGCCGAGCTGGAGGCTTCGCTCGCCGAGGACGCGCCGCTCCTGCAGACCGCGCAGGAGACCTGGTACAAGCTTTCCGCGCTGGCCGAACGCCTCCGCGGCACCGTCCGCCTCGCCATCGAGCGGCAGCGCCACCTCTCCGCCGACGTCTCGACGTCGACCGGCGGCCGCGACCCCGAGGAGCTCCTGGAGGAGGCCGAGCGGGTCGCCGAGCAGGAAGAGGAGCTCAACGAGGCCGTCATGGAGGCCCGGGAGCTGCTCGCCGAGACCGTGCTGCGCCGCGAAGACCTCGAACAGCGCGTCCAGGCCGCCGAGCGCGCGCACTGGGCCGCCGTCCGCGCCATCGCCGACCGCCGCGAGGGCATGGCGAAGCTGACCGGCCAGGTCGAGGCGCTGCGCAGCAAGAACGGCGCCACCTCCGACGAGATCGACCGCCTCAGCGTCTCCCTCGAAGAGGCCGCCGAGCGCGCCGAAATCGCCGTCGAAGAACTCGAGATGGCCAAGGCCGAGGGCGGCGTCGAGGAGTCCGACGACGCCGGCCTGATGGACCGCCACGACCGCGCGGTCGAGGCCAACAACGCGGCCAAGGCGCGCGTCGAAGAGCTGGTCAAGGCCGAACGCGCGGCCGAGCGCGAGATCGCGTCCGAGAAGGCGCGCGTCGAGGCGCTGTCCATGGGGCTCAAGCGCAAGGACGGCGCGGGCGCGCTGCTCGGCGCGTCCCACGAGCTGCCGGGCCTGCTCGGCTCGGTCGCCGCGCTGCTCACCGTCGAGCCCGGCTACGAGGTC
>NZ_JAAGNB010001734.1:0-2480 GCF_010550475.1 Amycolatopsis sp. SID8362 | reverse complement strand
GCGAGCTGATGCCGTTGGCCGTACTGGGTTTCGGCACCAGCCCGGGCGGGCGCGGCGTCGACACCCTCGAACTCACGCCCGCGCGCTACACGTCGTGGGAGATCGAGGCGTTCCGCCCGCTGCGCGGCCTGCTGCGCCGGGCCGTTGCCGACGGCGACGCGGGCCTGCTCGGCCGCGTCGCCACCGCCAGCACCCTGCTCAACCAGCGCCACCTGCCCGTCCCCGGCCTGGACGACATCCTCGCGGTCGCCCGCGCCGCCGGGGCCACCGGCGTGCAGGTCGCCCACAGCGGCGACGTCGCGGGGCTGATCTTCGACGCGGCCGACGCCGAAACCCCGGCGCGGCTGGAGTTCGCCGCGGCGCGGCTCGACGTGACCGAAACCTGGCAGTTCGAAACCGAGAGGTGAGTCCGATGACCCTTGCCGCCCCCGCTGTCAGCCGGTCCGTCGTGGAGGCGACCGAGCTGCCCCGGATCATCCGCGTCCGGCCCAACTTCCACGTCGCCGCGTTCGGCCTGATGAAGCTGCTGCCCGCCCGGTTCATGCTCGACCGCGCGGAGGAGCGCGGCGAAGTCGGCCCGGGCACGACCGTGCTCGAGACGTCGTCGGGCACCTTCGGCCTCGGCCTCGCCATGGTCTGCCGGCTGCGCGGCTACCCGCTCACGATTGTCGGCGACCCGGCGATCGACGCGCCGCTCAAGCGCCGCCTCGAGCACCTCGGCGCCCGCGTCGAGATCTGCCCGAAGCCCAGCCCGGTCGGCGGGTACCAGCGCGCGCGGCTGGACCGGCTCGAGGAGCTGCGCGCGGAGTACCCGAACCACTGGGTGCCGGGCCAGTACAGCAATCCGGACAACCCGCGGTCCTACGCGCTCGTGGCCGAGCAGCTCGCCGAGACGATCGGGGTGCCGGACTGCCTGGTCGGCGCGGTCGGCTCCGGCGGATCGACGTCCGGCACGAGTTCGTTCCTGCGGATGCTCGTCCCGGAGCTGACGCTGATCGGCGTCGACACCCAGCGCAGTGCCATCTTCGGCCAGCCGGACGGGCCGCGCGTCCTGCGCGGGCTCGGCAACAGCCTGGTCCCGCCGAACGTCGACCACTCCGGCTACGACCAGGTGCACTGGATCGGCGCGGCCGAGGCGTTCGCCGCGACGCGGGAGCTGTACGCGCGCCACTGCCTGTTCATGGGCCCGACCAGCGGCGCGTCGTTCAAGGTGGCGGACTGGTTCGCGCGCCGGAACCCGGACGCCACGGTCGTCGCGCTGCTGCCGGACGAGGGGTACCGCTACCAGGACACCGTCTACTCCGACGAGTGGCTGCGCGCGCAGGGGCTGGCGCACGCGGGGGCGGCCGAGCCGTACGAAGTCGTCACGCCGACCGAGCCCGGTGGCTCGTGGACGTGGCTGAACTGGGGCCGGCGCTCGCTCGCCGCCGTGTCGTGATGCGCACGCTGCTGCTCGTCGAGAGCAACACGACCGGCACCGGGCGGCTCTTCGCGCGCCAAGCCCGTTCGCTGGGGTTCGAGCCGGTGCTGGCCGCGGCCGACCCGGCCCGGTACCCGTACGCGGCCGAGGACGGCGTCCGCGTCGTCGAGTGCGACACGGCGGACGCGTGCGCGGTGCTGGCTTCGGACGTCGGCGAGCCCGCGGGCGTGACCACCAGCTCCGAGTACTTCATCCCGGTCGCCGCGCGGGTCGCGGCGAAGCTCGGCCTGCCGGGACCGGACCCGGTCGCCGTGGCGGACTGCCGGAGCAAGGCGCACCAGCGGGCGGTGCTCGGGGCGCCGTGCACGGTGGCGACTTCGGTTTCCGAGGCGGTCGCGGCGGCGACGGAGTTCCCGGTGGTGCTGAAGCCGGCCGAGGGCTCGGGCAGCGTCGGCGTGCTGCGGTGCGAGACACCGGAGGCGGTCGCCTCCCAGGCGGCGGCGCTGCTTTCGGTGACGCACAACGAACGCGGCCTGCCGGTGCCGGCGCAGGTGCTGGTGGAGCCGTACGCGAGCGGGCCGGAGTACTCGGTGGAGCTGTTCGGCGACGTCGTGGTGGCGGTGGTCCGCAAGCACCTCGGGCCGGCGCCGTTCTTCGTCGAGGTCGGCCACGACGTCCCGGCGGCGCTGCCCCCGGCCGACGAGACGGCGCTGATCGACACGGCCCGGGCGGCGGTGACCGCGCTGGGCCTGGGCTTCGGCGCGGCGCACGTCGAGATCCGGCTGACGCCGTCCGGACCGCGGTTGATGGAGGTCAACCCGCGCCCGGCGGGCGGGATGATCCCGGAGCTGGTCCGCGCGGCGACCGGCGTCGACCTGGTGGCGGCGCAGGTTTCCGCGGTGCTGGGTCTGCCGCCGGACCTGCGGGCGTCCCGGCGGGCTTGTGCGTCGCTGCGGTTCCTCACCGCGAGTTCCACTTCGGTGGTGGCGGCGGGGGACGCGGTGGCGAAGGCGTCGGCGGTGCCGGGGGTGGCCGAAGCTCGGATCTCCCGTCCCGACGG
>NZ_JAAGNB010001679.1:0-3314 GCF_010550475.1 Amycolatopsis sp. SID8362 | reverse complement strand
ACTGTCCACTGTGGTCCTGCGGCCGGTCGTCGCCGACGAAGCGGGCGGGGACGAGCTCGTCGCGCGCGTCCGCCGGGCGCTGCTCGAAGCCGGGACCGCCGTGATCGGCCGGGCCACGCTGCCGACCGGGCCCGGGGGCGCCGGTCGGCTGTGGCTCAAGCTGACGCTGCTGCACCCGCACGCCACCGCCGCGGACTACCGGCCGCTGCTCGACCGGATCGCCGCCACCGCGGGGGCCGAACTCGTCGCCGGCCGGGAAAGCCCGGTCGCTTCGTGAGGCGCCACCACCTCGCGGGTGTCGGGATCGGGCCGTTCAACCTCTCGCTCGCGGCGCTGGCCACCGGCGTCGACGGCCTGGACGCGGTGTTCTTCGACGCCCGCCCGGAGTTCCGCTGGCACCCCGGCCTGCTGGTCGAGGGCGCGACGTTGCAGGTGCCGTTCCTGGCCGACCTGGTGACGCTGGTCGACCCGACGAACCCGTTCTCCTTCCTGAACTACCTGCGCGACCGCGGCCGGCTGCTCCCGTTCTACTTCGCCGAGCGGTTCCACCCGCCCCGCGCCGAGTACGACGACTACGGCCGGTGGGCCGCGGCCCGGCTGCCGTCGTGCCGGTTCGGTCACGAGGTCACCGGGATCCGCTGGGCCGGCGACGCCTTCGAGCTGACGGTCACGGGCCGCGATCCGGTGCTCGCGGACAACGTCGTGCTCGGCGTCGGCTCGGTGCCGTCGGTGCCGGAGCCGTTGCGGGAGCTGGTCGCCGATCCCGGCGTCCTCGCCCTGCACTCCGCGGATTACCTGCCGCACCGGGAAAAGCTGCTCGCCGCCGGGAGCGTCACGGTCGTCGGGTCCGGGCAGTCGGGGGCCGAGGTGTTCCTCGACCTGCTGCGCTCCCGGTCCACTGTGGACGGCCTGCGCTGGCTCGCGCGGACCCCGGCGTTCGCGCCGATGGAGTACTCGAAGCTCGGCCTCGAGCAGTTCACCCCGGACTACACCGCGTACTTCCACGGCCTCCCCGAAGCGGTCCGCGACCGGCTGCTGCCCGCGCAGTGGCAGCTGTACAAGGGGATCGACGCCGAGACGATCGCCGCGATCCACGACGAGCTGTACCGCCGCAGCATCACCGGCCCGCCGGGCGCGGTGCTGACGCCGGGGGTCGAGGTCGTCGGATCGTCCACAGTAGAGGGTCGGATCGAGCTACGCGTCGCACAGGCCCAGCAGGGACGGGAAAGCACCCTGCGCACCGACGCCGTCGTCGCGGCCACCGGGTACGCGGATGCGCCGTCCGGGCCGCTGCTGGCCGGGCTCGGCGACGCCGTCCACCGCGACGGCCGGGGCCGCCTGGTCGTCGACGCCGGCTACCGCGTCGCCCTCGACGTGCCCGGCGCGCTGTACGTCCAGAACGCGGAACGGCACACCCACGGTCCCGGCGCCCCCGACCTCGGGCTCGGTGCCTGGCGGGCGGCCGTGATCCTCAACGCCGTGTGCGGCAAGACCGTGCACGAGCTGCCCGACCGCACCGCCTTCACCACGTTCGGCCTGGAGGAAGAGTGAGCATCGACGAGGCGGCCGCCTGGCGCGCGGCCGGTGCCCTGATCACGCACAAGATGCTCGGGGAGCTGTCCTACGAGCACCTGCTGGAACCCGTTCGCGACGGCGACGAGTACCGGCTCGAGCTGCCCGGCGCCGAGTACACGTTCCGGGCCCGGCGCGGCGCGTTCGACTCCTGGACGGTCGAACCGGACAGCGCGCGCCGGTCGGGCGAGCCGGTCACCGACCCGCGCGCCCTCGTCGTGGACGCACGGGAAGTGCTGGGGCTCAGCGGGTTGCGCCTGGCCGACGTGCTGGCCGAGCTGACCTCGACGGTCGCCAACGAGGCCGCCCGGCTGCGCCGCGCCCCGAGCGCGCCCGTGCTGTCCACTATGGACTACAACGTCGCCGACGGGCACTTGACCGGCCACCCGCGGCTGGTGCTGAACAAGGGCCGGGTCGGGTTCTCCGCGCGCGACCGCGCCCGCTACGCGCCGGAAGCGGGCGCGGACGTCCGGCTCCGCTGGTTCGCCGTCCACCCGGACCACGCCGAGTTCCGCTGCGTCGACGGGCTGAGCCGGGACGCGCTCCTGGACGCCGAACTCGGCGCGCTGCGGGCGGAATTCGCCGGGAAGGCGCCCGAGGACTACGTCTGGGTGCCCGTGCACCCGTGGCAGGCCGACGAAATCCTCGGCACGCTCTACGCGGCCGAACTCGCCACCGGGGTCGTGGTCGACCTCGGCGAGAGCGCCGACGCCTACCGCGCGCACCAGACGGTCCGGACCCTGGGCAACGTGACCACGCCCGGCCGCCACGACGTCAAGACCGCGGTCTCGGTGCGCAACACGCTCGTCTACCGCGGGCTCAACTCGGCCGCGACGCTCGCCGGGCCTTCGGTGACGTCGTGGCTGCGCGGGATCAGCGCCGCCGACCCGCTGCTGAGCGAGCGGTACCGGTTCGGGCTGCTCGGCGAGGTCGCGAGCGTGTCGGTGACGCACCCGCTGTTCGGGCACCTGGAGGAGCTGCCGTACCGCTTCCACGAGACGCTGGGCGCGCTGTGGCGCGAGCCGATCCCGCTCGCGGAGGGGGAACGCGCGATTTCGTTCGCCGCCTTGCCCTATCACGGGCCTCGCGGCGGTTCCGTGCTCACCCACCTGATCGGGCGGCACGACCGGGAAACGTGGCTGGCGCGGCTCTTCGACCTGCTGCTCACGCCGTTGCTGCAGTGGCTGCTGCGCCACGGCGTCGGGTTCTGCCCGCACGGCCAGAACCTGATCCTCGTCGTCGACGCCCGCAACGTCCCGCAACGGGTACTGATCAAGGACTTCGCCCAGGGCGTCGACCTGCTCGACGAACAGGTCGAAAGCTACGAGAGCCTGCCGCCCGAAGCCGCGGCGGACATGCTGCGCTGGCCCGCGCACCTGCTGGCCCAGTCGCTGTTCAGCTCGGTGTTCTCCGGCCAGTTCCGGTTCTGGGCCGAGGTTCTGCTCGACGAGACCGGCCTGCCCCGGGCCCGGTTCTGGGCGCTCGTGCGCGAGGTCGTGGGCCGCTACCGGGACGAGAACCCGGACGTGGCCGCGCGGTTCGACGCGTGCCGGCTGTTCGCCTCGGACGTCGAGCGCGTGACGCTCAACCGGGAGCACCTCGCCGGCCAGGGGTTCGACAAGGTGGAGCGCGACGACGAGTTCGACGTCCGGTGGGGCCGGGTGCCGAATCCGCTGCACGCCCCGGACCCCGGCGGCGCGTGGTGACGCCGTTCGCGCGCCCGGCCGGCCCGCGGTCGCTGG
>NZ_JAAGNB010001622.1:0-19962 GCF_010550475.1 Amycolatopsis sp. SID8362 | reverse complement strand
CGTCCGCGGCCGAGGCGGGCACCCCGGACACTGAACCCACCACCTCCCCGGCGGAAGGCCCCGCGGCCACCGCCGGCGCGGAACCGGTTGCGGCACCGGCCGAAACCGAAGCGGCCGAAGCCACCGACGTCCCCCGGCCCGCCTGGCCCCGTCCGGCCGAGCTCTACCTGGTCAGCCTCGTCGAAGGCGGGGAACCGTCCGCCGAAGCCGAGTACCGCCTGGAGGAGCTCGCCCGCGACTACACGCACCCCGGCGAGAACGGCGAATCCCCGTTCCGCGTCGAACTGTTCTGGGCCGACGACGGCCAGGGCCAGGACCCGCCGCGCACGCTGCGCGCCGGTGTGCACGTGATCCGCGTCTACAGCCAGAAGCAGGGCCGCGCGCTGGTCGGGTCGCGGATCGAGGCGCCCGGCCTGGTCCTGCACGCCTACGCCGACGAGTTCGCCTACCCGCGGCGCACGTACTGCTACATCCTGACCCGGGAGTCGGCGGCGCGGCCGGCGTTCGGCGACCTGCGCAAGGGCCTCGCCACGATCGGCGAGAAGCCGAATTTCCGCAACAGCTTCCAGGTCCCGCGGAAGATCGAAGCCCTGCTGGGCCTGTGGCCCGACCTGGGCTACGACCCCCGCTAGCGGGTCGCGCCCGCCACTCCGGGAGCGGGAGCGCGCGAAAGTTGTCGGGGTGGACGGATATCCTGCACTACGGTGCAGGCGAGTCCGCACCACCACCAGCACTTTCGCGAGCCACGATCCGGGAGAACGACCCTGTGACTGCCGAGACCTTGTACGGGGCCGATGACCTGACCCATCTCGAGGGTCTCGAGGCCGTCCGCAAACGACCCGGGATGTACATCGGCTCCACCGACAGCCGGGGCATCAACCACCTCTTCTCCGAGGTGGTGGACAACTCGACGGACGAAGGTGTCGCGGGCCACGCGACGAAGATCGTCGTCACGCTGCACGCCGACGGCAGCGTCCAGGTGGACGACGACGGCCGGGGCATCCCGACCGGCACCCACGCGAAGTCCGGTTTGTCCGGCGTCGAGCTGGTGCTGACCCGGCTGCACGCCGGCGGCAAGTTCGGCGGCTCCGGCTACAAGACCTCCGGCGGCCTGCACGGCGTCGGCGCTTCGGCGGTCAACGCGCTGTCGCACCGCTTCGACGTCACGGTGAAGCAGGACGGCAAGGTCCACCAGATGTCGTTCAAGCACGGCGTGCCGGGCACGTTCGACGCGCCCGGCCCGAAGGCGAAGTTCACCCGCCGGTCCGGGCTGAACCTCGTCGGCAAGATGAAGCGCGGCGAACGCAGCGGCACGTCGATCCGCTACTGGTACGACTCGCGCTACTTCGAGTCCGGCGCGGCGCTCGACGTCGAAGGCGTCCGGGCGAAGCTGCGCAACACCGCGTTCCTGGTCCCGGGCGTCACGTACGTGCTGCGCACCGCGATCGAAGACACCATCAACGAAGAGACCTTCCACTTCCCGCACGGCCTGGTAGACATGGTCGACTTCCTGACGCCGTCGGGCGAGAAGCCGGTCTGCGGCACGCTCCTGATCACCGGCGAGGGCACGTACAAGGAGAACGCGGCCGACGCGGCGGGCGTCATGCAGTCCAATGTGGAGCGCCACGCCGAGGTCGAGGTCGCGCTGCGCTGGGGCACCGGCTACGAGCGCACGGTCGAATGCTTCACCAACACGATCCGCAACGTCCACGGCGGCACCCACCGCCGCGGGTTCGACCGCGCGGTGGCGAAGGCGTTGCAGGAAGCCATCTCCAAGACCCGCGGGCTGCTCAAGCCCAAGGAGGACATGCCGACGATCGAGGACGTCCTCGAGGGCATGACCGCGGTGGTGCACGTCCGGCTGCCGGAGCCGCAGTTCACCTCGCAGACGAAGGACGAGCTGTCCACCGCCGGGATCACCCGCGTGCTGCAGGGGATCGTCGACAAGCACGTCAAGGCGTGGACCGAGGACCGCAAGACCAAGTCCGAGGCCAAGGTCGTGCTGCAGAAGGTGGTCGACGCCTCCCGCGTCCGGCTGACCCAGAAGCAGCAGAAGGACGCGGCCCGCCGCAAGACCGCGCTCGAAGGCGCGGCCATGCCGCCGAAGCTGGTCGACTGCCGCACCACCGGCGTCTCGCGCAGCGAGCTGTTCCTGGTCGAGGGCGACAGCGCGCTGGGGTCGGCGCGGATGGCCCGCGTGTCCGAATACCAAGCGCTGCTGCCGCTGCGGGGCAAGATCCTGAACGTGCAGAAGGCGTCGCTGGGCGACACGCTGAAGAACGCCGAGATCGCGTCGATCGTGCAGGTCCTCGGCGCGGGCACCGGGCGCACGTTCGACCTGTCGACCATGCGCTACGGCCGCGTCATCCTGATGGCCGACGCGGACGTCGACGGCTCGCACATCCGCACCCTGCTGATCACGCTGTTCGCGAAGTACATGCGCCCGGTGATCGAGGACGGCCGGCTGTACGCGGCGATGCCGCCGCTGCACAAGCTCGTCACGAAGGGCCGCAACCCGGAGACGATCTTCACCTTCACCCAGCAGGAGATGGAGACGAAGTTCGCCGAGCTGGAGAAGGCCGGCAAGAACATCGTCACGCCGGTGCCGCGGTTCAAGGGCCTCGGCGAGATGGACGCCGACGAGCTGTGGGAAACCACGATGAACCCGGCCACCCGCTCGGTCCGCCGGATCACCATGGACGACGCCGAGGCCGCCGAAGGCGCGCTGGAACTGCTGATGGGCGAGAAGGTCGAGCCCCGGCGGAACTGGCTGGTCGCCTCCTCGCACCGGATCGACCGCGACGCCATCGACGCTTGATTTTTCGTAGCTACCAAGGAGTTCTGCCGTGGCACGCCGCAAAGGCACCAGCACCAAGGTCGATCCCAGCGCGTTCGACTCCGCCGGCGCGAACGTCTTCGACAACTCGCTGAAGACGGAGATCGAGGACTCGTACCTGGAGTACGCGTATTCGGTCATCCACTCCCGCGCCCTGCCGGACGCGCGTGACGGGTTGAAGCCGGTCCACCGCCGGATCCTGTACTCGATGAACGAGAACGGCTACCGCCCGACGCACGCGTACGTGAAGTCGTCGCGCGTGGTCGGCGACGTGATGGGCAAGTACCACCCGCACGGCGACGTCGCGATCTACGACGCGATGGTGCGGCTGGCGCAGGACTTCTCGCTGAACGTCCCGCTCATCGACGGCCACGGCAACTTCGGTTCGCCCGACGACGGCCCGGCCGCTTCGCGGTACACCGAAGCGCGGATGTCGCCCGAGGCGATGCAGCTGGTCGGCGAGCTGGGCGAGGAGACCGTCGACTTCCGGCCCAACTACGACGGTTCGCTGCAGGAGCCGTCCGTGCTGCCGGCGGCGTTCCCGAACCTGCTGGTCAACGGCACGTCCGGGATCGCGGTCGGGATGGCGACCAACATGATCCCGCACAACCTCGGCGAGGTCATCGCGGCGGCGCGGTGGCTGATCACGCACCCGGCCGCCACGCTCGACAAGCTGATGGAGTTCGTGCCGGGCCCCGACCTGCCGACCGGCGGCAGCCTGCTGGGCCTCGACGAGGTCCGCCGCGCGTACGAGACCGGCCGCGGCGTGGTCCGGATGCGCGCGAACTGCGAGACCGGTCCGCTCGAAGGCAGCCGCGGCCGGCAGGCGATCACCGTCACCGAGCTGCCGTACGGGGTCGGGCCGGAGAAGGTGATCGAGAAGATCACCGACGAGGTCAACAAGTCCAAGCGGCTCACCGGCATCGCCGACGTCAAGGACCTCACCGACCGCGAGAACGGCACGCGGCTGGTCATCGAGTGCAAGGTCGGCGTCAACCCGCAGGCCCTGCTGGCGGACCTGTACCGGCTGACGCCGCTGGAGCAGTCGTTCGGCATCAACAACCTGGTGCTCGTCGACGGCCAGCCGCAGACGCTCGGCCTGAAGGAGCTGCTGGAGGTCTTCCTCCGGCACCGTTACGACGTCGTCACTCGGCGGACGAAGTACCGCCGCCGCAAGCGCGAAGAGCGGCTGCACCTGGTCGAGGGTCTGCTGGTCGCCCTGCTGAACATCGACAAGGTGATCCGGCTCATCCGCGAGAGCGAGAACGCCGCGGCCGCGAAGGACGGCCTGATGAAGCGGTTCAAGCTGTCGGAGATCCAGGCGACCTACATCCTGGACACGCCGCTGCGCCGCCTCACGAAGTACGACCGGCTCGAGCTGGAGTCGGAGCAGGACCAGCTGCGCGAGGAGATCGCGGAGCTGACCAAGATCCTGGACGACGAGTCGGTGCTGAAGAAGCTCGTCTCGGCGGAGCTGGCGAAGATCGCGAAGGACTTCCCGACCGAGCGCCGCACGGCCCTGATCGACGGCGACCTGAAGGAGGTCCTGGCCGCGTCGAAGCCGTCGGGCCCCCTCGAAGTCGCGGACGACCCGTGCCAGGTCATCCTGTCGGCGACCGGCCTGGTCGCCCGCACGGCGGCCGAGTCGGAGGAAGCGACGGAGACGCGTCGCCGCAACGGCCGCGTGAAGCACGACGCGGTCGCGGCGGTGGTCCACACCACGGCCCGCGGCCAGGTCCTGCTGGTGACCACCCGCGGCCGCGCGTTCAAGACGGACGTGCTGCCGTTGCCGGTGCTGCCGGAGCAGGCGGGCACGGTCTCCCTGCGCAGCGGCATGGCGGCCCGCGAGCTGGTCCCGCTGGAGAAGGGCGAGACGGTCATCGGCATCGCCCCCCTCGGCGACCAGGCGGCGGGCTCCCCCGGCCTGGCACTGGGCACCCGGGCCGGCGTGGTGAAGATCTGCGCCCCGGAGTGGCCGGTCCGCTCGGACGAGTTCGAAGTGATCTCCCTGAAGGACGGCGACGAAGTCGTCGGCGCCACGTGGCTGACGGACGGCACCGAGACGCTGGCGTTCGTGTCCTCGGAGGCGTCGCTGCTGAAGTACGCGGCCTCGCTGGTCCGCCCGCAGGGCCTGAAGGGCGGCGGCATGGCGGGCATGAACGTGGGCGCGGGCTCGGTGGTGTTCTTCGGCGCGGTCCGCACGGACGACGACGAACACGGCGAACCCCTGGTGATCACGGCCACCGGACAGAGCGTGAAGGTGACGCCGTTCAGCGAGTACCCGGCGAAGGGCCGGGCGACCGGCGGTGTCCGGGCGCAGCGTTTCCTGAAGGGCGAAACGGCCCTGCAGGTGGCCTGGATCGGCCCGCGTCCGGCGGGTGCGGCGAAGAACGGCGACCCGGTGGAACTCCCGGAGATCGACGTCCGCCGCGACGGCTCGGGCCACGCCCACCCCGGCCCGGACGTGGTGGGCCACCTGATCGAACGAGGCTGAGGCTCGTGAGGGTGAACCGGGTGCCCACCCCGTTCACCCTCACGGCTCCTCAGGCCAGCAGGGCCTTCGCGATGTGCGTCACCTGGATCTCGTTGCTGCCCGCGTAGATCATCAGCGACTTCGCGTCCCGCGCGAGCTGCTCGACCCGGTACTCGGCCATGTAGCCGTTCCCGCCGAACAGCTGCACCGCCTCCATCGCCACCTCCGTCGCGGCTTCGGAGGAATACAGCTTCATCGCCGACGCCTCCGCCAGCGAAGGCCGCTTCCCCGCGCGGGCCTTGGCCACCGCCTGGAACACCATGTTCTGGACGTTGACGCGTGCGACTTCCATCTTCGCCAGCTTGAGCTGGATCAGCTGGAACCGCCCGATCTCCTGCCCCCACAGCTTCCGGGACTTGGCGTAGCCGACGCACAGCCGCAGGCACTCGTTGATGATCCCCAGCGACAGCGCCGCCACGCCGACCCGCTCGGCCACGAAACTTTCCCGCGCGCTCTCGGCACCCGACGACGACAGCAGCCGGTCGGCGCCCAGCCGGACGTCGTCGAAGAACAGCTCGCCGGTCGGGGACGACATCATCCCCATCTTCTTGAACGGCTTGCCCTGCACGAAGCCCGGCATCCCGCGGTCCAGCACGAACGTCAGCACCGGCCGGTCGCGGGCCGCCGATCCGTCGTCCAGCTTCGCGTAGACCACCACCGTGTCCGCGAACGGACCGTTCGTGATGAACGTCTTCCGCCCGTTCAGCACGTACTCGTCGCCGTCGCGGCGGACCGTGGTCTGCATGCCGCCGAAGGCGTCCGAGCCCGAGTCCGGTTCCGTGATCGCCCACGCGCCGATCTTCTCGAACGTCGCCAATCCCGGCAGCCAGCGTTCCTTCTGCTCCTGGGAGCCCTTGGCCAGGATCGTCGCCGCGGCCAGGCCCAGCGAAACACCCAGCGAGGCCACGATCCCGAGGCTCACCCCGGCCAGCTCGCTGATCGCGATCAGCGCCAAGGTCTCCTGCCCGCCCAGCGAACCGGGCGAAGAAGACCCCCGCGAGGAAGACAGCAGCTTCGAAACCGCCTCCGCCGCCATGACGTCCAGCCCGAACGCCGCGTACAGCTTGCGGATGATGTCGTACGGCGGCAGCGCACCGCTCTCCAGCTCGTCCAGGTGCGGCCGGATCTCCTTGGCGATGAAGTCCCGGATCGAGTCGCGGACCAGCAGGTCCGTCTCCGACCACTCGATCACGGCAGCCTCGCCGCGATGTCGTCGATCGCCCACGGGCCGTCCGTCTCGATCACCTTGACGTCGTGCCAGCCCGCCAGTTCCGAGATCGCGCCGCCCTGGACCGCGAAGACCTTCCCGGTCAGCGCGCACTTCTCCGAAGCCAGGTAGGCCACCAGCGGCGAGATGTTCGCCGGTGAGAAAGCGTCGAACTCGCCCTCGGCGACCGGGGCCGCGAAGATCGTGCCCATCCCCGGTGTCGCCAGCGTCAGCCGGGTGCGGGCGATCGGGGCGATCGCGTTCACGCGCACGCCGTAGCGCTCCAGTTCGGCCGCCGCCACCAGGGTCATCGCCGCGATGCCCGCCTTCGCCGCGCCGTAGTTGACCTGACCGGCGTTCGGCAGGGTCACCCCGGACGCCGACGCCGTGTTGACCACCGACGCCGCCACCGGCGAGCCCGCCTTCGACGCGGACTTCCAGTACGCGGCCGCGTGGTGCAGGACCGCCGCGTGGCCCTTGAGGTGGACCGCGATGACGTCGTCCCACTGCTGCTCGGTGATGCCCGCGACGAACGCGTCGCGCAGGATGCCGGCGTTGTTCACCACGACGTCGAGCCGGCCGAACTCCGTCACGGCCTGCTCCACCAGCTCCGCCGCGCCCGCCCAGGACGTCACGCTCGACGTGTTCGCGACCGCCCAGCCACCCAGCGCGCGGATCTCCGCGACCACGGAGGACGCCGGGCCGTCGTCCGCGCCGCTCCCGTCGTTGCCGCCGCCCAGGTCGTTGACGACGACCGACGCGCCTTCCCGCGCGAACAGCAGTGCGTGTTCCCGCCCGATGCCCCGGCCCGCGCCGGTGATCAGCGCGACGCGCCCGTCCAGTGCGCCCATCAGTTCTCTCCGATCTCGGCGAGGCCGTCCTTGATCACCAAGGCGCCCCCCATGGTGGTTTCGAAGGCGTACGAACCAGGACCCGCCGCCCAGATCGACGTCGTCAGGTCCCGGCCCGGCAGCACCGGCGCGGCGAAGCGGACGGCGAGGCGGCGCAACCGGCCCGCCGGGGCCACCTCGGTCAGCACGGCCCACGACGTGAACGCCATCGTGCAGAGCCCGTGCGCGATGATCCCCGGCAGCCCGGCCGCCTTCGCGACTTCTTCGTCCAGGTGGATCGGCATCGGGTCGCCGGCCGCCGGGCCGTAGCGGTACGTCTGGTCGTCGTCGACGTGCTGGACGACCTTCGCGACCGGCGGCGAAGACCGCAGCGCGTCGTCGAAGCGGTGCGACGGCCCGAGCGTGCCTCGCTTCTCCCCGGTGTCGAAGCCGCGCACGAAGAACGTCACGTACTGCTCGTTCACCAGCTCACCGGAAGCGGACCGGCATTCCAGGTAGACGGTCGCCCGCGTGCCCTTCGGCAGTCCCTCGTAGCCGGTCATCTTCGCCCGCGACACCAGTTCGTCGCCGGGCCGGATCGGGCGGTGGAAGCGGAAGTCCTGCTCGCCGTGCAGCACCTTCCCGAACAGCGACGGCGGCACGACCTCCAGCGCCGGTTCCAGCAGCGACTGGAACACCGGCACGATCGCGAACACCGGGCTCGCGACGTCACCCGAAGCGTGCGCCGGGATCGGGTCGTTGGTCGCCGCCGCGTACTCGATCAGGCGCTCGCGCGTCACGTCGAACGACACCGGCGAAGTCCACGTGTCGAGCCCGGCCGGATCGAACTTCACGCGACCAGCGCCTTGAACTTCTCGAGGGACTCGTCGAGGTTCTTCTTGCCGTCCTTCTCCACGGCCTTGCCGAGCGCGCCGACGATCATCTGGCCGGTGAACTCGGCGTCGATGCTCGCGGCCGAGCCGGACCCGGCCGCCGCCACCGAGAGCGAGAAGCTGATCTTCACCCCGGCCATGCCGGTTCCGGAAATGACCAGCTGGTTTGGGGCGTCGTAGGTGTCGACGGTCCAGGTGATCGTGTTCGCCATCCCGAGCATCGTGACCACTTCGGACACCTGCGAGCCTTGCGAGAACTCCGCGGGGACGTCCCCCTTCCACTTGGTGTGGATGGTCAGCCACTTCTCGAAGTTGTTCGGGTTCGAGAACTCCGCCCACACCTTGTCCGGCGCGGCGGGCAGTTCGACGGTCGCGCTGATCCGGCCCATGGTTTCTCCTAAGCTCGCTGGTAGGCGGTGACGACGGCGGCGCCACCGAGTCCGATGTTGTGCTGCAGGGCGGCGCGCACGTCCGGGACCTGGCGCCGGTCCGCGTCGCCGCGCAGCTGCCAGGTGAGTTCGGCGCACTGGGCGAGCCCGGTGGCGCCGAGCGGGTGCCCCTTCGAGATCAGGCCGCCGGACGGGTTGACGACCCAGCGGCCGCCGTACGTCGTGTCGCCGGCGTCGACCAGGTGACCGCCCTCGCCCTCTTCGCAGAGCCCGAGCGCTTCGTAGGTCAGCAGCTCGTTCGCGGAGAAGCAGTCGTGCAGCTCGACGACCTGGAAGTCCGCGGGCCCGAGTCCGGCCTGGTCGTACACGCTGAGCGCGGCCTGCCGGATCATGTCGTAGCCGACGATGTTCTTCGCGCTGCCGTCGAAGGTGCTGCGGAAGTCGGTGGTCAGCGCCTGCCCGACGATCTCGACCGCCCGGCCCGAGAGGTCGTGTTCCGCCACGAAGGACTCACTCGCCAGGATCGCCGCGCCGGAGCCGTCCGAGGTCGGCGAGCACTGGAGCTTCGTCAGCGGGTCGTAGATCATCCGCGACGCCAGGATGTCCTCGAGCGAGTAGACGTCCTGGAACTGCGCGTACGGGTTGTTCACCGAATGCCGGTGGTTCTTCTCGCCGATCTTCGCGAAGTGCTCGGCGGTGGTGCCGTACTTCGCCATGTGCTCGCGGCCGGCGGCGCCGAACATCCACGGCGCCGGCGGGAACAGCACCTCGGAGATCTCCGCGAGGGCCTGGAGGTGGTTGCCCAGCGGCTGCTCGCGGTCGTCGTAGGTCGACGCGAGCGAGCCCGGCTGCATCTTCTCGAAGCCCAGCGCGAGCACGCAGTCCGCGCGGCCGCCGCGGATCGCCTCCGCAGCGAGGTACAGCGCGGTCGAGCCGGTGGAGCAGTTGTTGTTGACGTTGACCACGGGGATCCCGGTCATCCCCAGCTCGTAGACCGCGCGCTGCCCGGACGTCGACTCGCCGTAGACGTAACCGACGTACGCCTGCTGGACGACGTCGTACGCGACGCCGGCGTCGTCCAGCGCGTTGGTGCCGGCCTCCCGGGCCATCTGCGGGTAGTCCCAGTTTTCGCGCCGCCCGGGTTTCTCGAACTTCGTCATCCCGACCCCGACGACGTACACCCTGTTCGCCATGCAACAAACATACAGACCGGCATGTATTTATCAAGACCGGTCCGCGGACCCGCAGGTCAACGGCGGAAAATCAGCCCAGCGGAACGACCGGCCCCGGGTAGCGAGCGGGGTCGAGGCAGCTGCTGAGCCCGTCGACGACCGAGCAGAAGCCCGGCGGCCGCACCGGCGTGTAGCCGCCCGGGACGCCGTGGTCCGCGATCAGCTGCCGGTAGGTCGCGACGGCGTCCGTCGGCCGCCGGGTCAGCGCCGGATCGCTCGCGGCGTCCACCGTGTACAGGCCGAAGCGCGGCTGGTAGCTGCCCCACTCGTAGTTGTCGGTGAGGCTCCAGTAGTTGTAGCCGATCACGTTCACGCCGTCGGCCTTCGCGCGCTGCACCCAGTAGACGTGGTCACGCAGGTGGTCCGAGCGCGTGTACGCGTCGGGCCGCGCGGCGCCGTTGTCGGTCGGCATTCCGTTTTCGACGACGTAGAGCGGCAGGTCCGGGAACTTCCGCGCGTAGTACCGCAGCGCGTAGTAGATCCCGTCGGGCTGCGGGGTCACCTTCCAGAACTCGCCGTTGGCCGCGTGCGCGGCGCTGACGTTGTCGAGACTGGCGCCGTAGTAGTAGTCGACGCCGGCGAAGTCGAGCTTGTCCTTCACGTGGTCCAGGAACGACGCGTCCAGCACGCCCTGCACCGCGGGGATGAAGGCGGTGTTGCTGGAGACGAGCGCGCCCGGGTCCAGCTGGTGGATGAGGTCGTAGGCGGCGCGGTGCACCTGCACCAGCCGGGACAGCATCCACGGCGCCTTCCACGCGGCGAGCCCACCGTTGCTGATCTCCTGCTGCAGGTAGACGGTCGGCTCGTTGATCGTGATCCACAGCGCGCCGAGTCCCTTGTACCGCTCGACGACGCGGCGGGCGTTGGCGAGCCAGGCGTCGCGCGTGCGGTCGGTGTCCCAGCCACCCTGGTCGACGACCCAGCCCGGGTAGACCCAGTGGTCGAGGGTGATCATCGGCCGCATCCCGGCGGCGACGACCCGCCGGACGACGTCGTCGTAGTACGCGAGCTCGGCCTGGTCGACCTGGCCCGGCCGCGGTTCGATGCGCGCCCACTCGACGCTGAACCGGAAGACGTTCACGCCGAGCTGCTTCGCGCGCTCGATGTCCTCGGCGTAGCGGTGCCGGAAGTCGACGGCGTCGCGGTAAGGCTCCTTGATCGACGACGTCTTCGCCTGCTCGTAGCGGCGCCAGTTGCTGTCGGGTGCCGAACCCTCCGACTGGTACCCCGAGGTCGCGACGCCCCAGAAGAACGCCGGCGACGCGACCGCGGGTGTCACCCCGGCGAGCGTGCCCGCCACCAGGGCCAGAACGACGACGAGAGCTCGGCGCACCACAGCACCCTCCTCAGCCAACGTGAAGGTCGTTCATGTTAGCCGAGGAGGGGCCGCGGCGCACTCCTCTCGTCAGGCGACCTTGAACGACTGAGCGGCGCCGCCGTCACAGGTCGACTGGACCAGCTGGACGCTGTCGGCGGTGGACGCGCCCGGCACCGTCAGGCACTTGCCGCTGTGGCGGACGACGAAGTGGTAGTACCCGCCACCCTCGGCCACCGGCTGCCACTGCTGGTTGTTCCCGCCGCTGTAGGACCACAGCTGCAGCCCGGCGTTGTCCGTCGTCGCCACGTCCGTGACGTCGATGACCTCGGCCGGGTTGGTGCGGTTGTTGATCCGGTCGAAGCCGCCGCTGGTCGGGGCGAACTGGTACTGCTGCGCCGTGGTGCCGTTGCAGGTGTACTGCTGGACCACGGTGCCGTTGGTGCTGCCCGCGGCCCGCGCGTCGACGCACTTGCCGGACGCCTTGTTCGTCACCGCGTACCAGGCCGACGGGTCGATCGTGCCGTCCGGCGGCGGGGTGGTCGTGCCGCCGCCACCGAGCCACTTCAGGCCGTCGAGCAGGAAGCGGTTCTGGTCGGCGCTTTCGAACGTCGACGACAGCGCGGTGTTCGTGTCGTAGTTCATCGCGTTGTGGCCGAAGTTCGAGTAGATCATCTTGTAGTTCTTGTTCGTCCACGAGATCGGGTAGTACCCGCTGTACCAGGTCTGGTTCGGGTCGCTGCCGATCGGGAACGTGGAGGAGTCCATCGACGCCAGGATGGTGATGTTCGGGTTCTGGCGCAGGTCGTTCTGCCAGGCGTACCACTCGGACGTCGAGGACTTGATGGTCGAGGGCAGGTTCACCGTCGAGGGGTGCGTGCGGTTCTCGATCTTCAACGTCTCCGGCGTCGGGCCCCACGTGTTCGACGTGAAGCGCCCGGTGCCGAGGAAGTCGTTGTGGAACCAGTTGGCGTACGACGGCGTCGAGCTGTCGTTGTAGGCCGTGACGTGGAAGCCGTAGAACGCGCCGCCGGCCTGCATGTACCGCTGGAAACCCTGGAACTGCGCCTGCGACTGCGGCTGGTCGTCGAGGAACAGGACGACCTGGTACTGACTCGGCGTGAGGGTCGTCAGCTGGTTCCAGTTGTTCGTCGCCGTGTAGGTGAAGCCGTTGGCCGCCGCCTGCTGCGGGAACCAGACGTTGGCCTCCTTCTCGAAACTGATGTGCGCGGCGTCGTAGGTGCCGCTGTAGAAGGCGAGCACCTTGAACGGCGTCGCGGCTTCCACGGCCGGGCCACCAAGGCTCAAGCCCAGGCAGGCGGCGAAGAACGCCAATATTCTGATCAGGGGACGGCGGGACATCGCGGGTTCCTTCCGGTGGGGGACGGGGATCACCAGTAGTGCAGGCCGTATCCGAAGGGGAACAGCGCGGGCTTGCCGTCGCCGACGTTGATCGGCTGCTGGTCGGCGCTGCGCATCCAGGTGACCGGCAGCTTGCCGGTGGGGTGGTAGTCGCCGAAGAGGACGTCGGCGACGCCTTGGCCTTCGCTGCCGGGCAGCCACGACTCGACGAGCCCGGCCCAGTCCGGCAGCTGCGCGCCGATGTCGAGCGGGCGCCCGGACACGAGCACGACCACCGTCGGCACGCCGGAGTCCTTCAGCTTCTGCAACGTGGCGAGGTCCGCGGCGTCCAGTCCCATCCCTTGTGGACGGTCGCCCTTGCCTTCGGCGTAGGGCGTTTCGCCGATGACCGCGACGGCGACGTCGTAGCTCGGGTCGATCCCGGTGCCGTCCTTGGCGTAGGTCACCGCCGAGGACTTGCTCTTGATGCCCTGCAGGATGGTGGTGCCGGGGATGACCGGGCCGCTGGTCCCCTGCCAGCCGACCGTCCAGCCGCCGGACTGGTTCCCGATGTCGTCGGCGCTCTTGCCGGCGACGAAGATCTTTTCGTGCCGCTTGGCCAGCGGCAGCACGCCGCCCTCGTTCTTCAGCAGCACCTGGGATTCCCGGACGGCCTGGCGCGCGAGGTCGCGGTGCTGCCTGCTGCCGATGGTGTTCAGGAAGCGCCGGTCGGTCAGCGGGTGCTCGAACAGGCCGAGCTCGAACTTCTTGGTCAGGATGCGCTTGTTCGCGTCGTCGATCCGGGACATCGGCACGCGCCCGTCCTGGACGAGGGTGCGCAGCGTGTCGATGAACTTCCGCCACTCGAAGGGCACCATCACCATGTCGATGCCGGCGTTGATGGACGCTTCGACCTCTTCGGGGGTGAAGCCGCTCTTGCCGTCGATCTTGTCGACGCCGTTGTAGTCCGAAACGACGATCCCGGTGAAGCCGAGTTCCTTCTTGAGGACGTCGTTGATCAGGTACGCGCCGGCGTGCATCTTGACGCTGTTCCAGCTGCTGTAGGAGATCATCACCGAGCCGACCCCGCGCTGGACCGCGGCCTTGAACGGCGGGAGGTGGATCGCGCGCAGCTCCTGTTCGCCGATCTCGGTGTTGCCTTCGTTGACGCCGCCGGTGGTGCCGCCGTCGCCGACGTAGTGCTTGGCGGTGGCCAGCACCGAGCCCGGCCGATCCAGGCGGTCACCCTGCAGGCCGGTGATGATCGACGTCATCTCGGTGGCCAGCCGCGGGACCTCGCCGAAGGACTCGTAGGTGCGGCCCCAGCGGTCGTTGCGGGCGACGCACAGGCAGGGCGCGAAGTCCCAGTCGATGCCGGTGCCGGAGACCTCTTCCGCGGTGGCGCGGCCGATGCGTTGCACGAGGCCCGGATCGCGCGTCGCGCCGAGGCCGATGTTGTGCGGGAAGACGGTGGCGCCGTAGAGGCCGTTGTGCCCGTGCACGGCATCGACGCCGTAGATGAGCGGGATGCCGAGCGGCGTGGCCAGCGCGGCCTTCTGGAAGCCGTCGTACATGTCGGCCCAGGTGACCGGCGTGTTCGGCGTCGGCTGCGAACTGCCGCCGGAGAGCAGT
Source organism: Amycolatopsis sp. SID8362 (assembly GCF_010550475.1). Lineage (NCBI taxonomy): Bacteria > Bacillati > Actinomycetota > Actinomycetes > Pseudonocardiales > Pseudonocardiaceae > Amycolatopsis > Amycolatopsis sp. SID8362. The sequence continues at coordinate 5,754 of NZ_JAAGNB010001622.1, read as the reverse complement.
GAACCGAGCCGCCCGGTGGTGACGTCGGCCGGGCTCGTGACGCCGAGCCGCTCGGCCTGCATCATCTGGCCGAGCTTGTCGTCGAGGGTCATCCGGGACATCAGGTCGGCGACGCGGACCTTCACCGGGCGCCGGGAATCCTTGTAGGCCGGGGTGTTCCCGGCGAGGGCGGTGGTTTCCGAAGCCAGCAGCAGCCCGACGGCGAGCGCGCCGATCCCCAGCCTGCGTCCGAGGCCCATTCGGGTCCTCCTCGTCGAGAGACAAAAATTCACGCCTTGAATTAATGCATAGGCGATGTTGGTTGGTCCAGACCTCTGAACGAACTCGGGTGCCGCTGAGCGGGATTGTCCGTTGCGGTCAAGTTCTGGCCTAATTCGGTTCTACGGTGCGTTCATGACTCGCGAAACCGAAGACCTGCTCGCCCTCCTCGCCGAGGTCCGCAAGCGCTTGCTGATCCCCGTCCGCGATCTCTCCGACGCCGACGCGGGCCGCCGCACGACCGTCAGCGAGCTGACCCTCGGCGGCTTGATCCGGCACCTCGCCACGGGCGAACGGCTGTGGCTCGAGATCCTGCGCAAGGGTGACGGCGAGCTGCCGGAGGGCATGCTCGACACCGGGCAGTATGCGATGAGCGAGACGCTGTCGCACTGGCTGTCGGAGTACTCGGCAGCCGCCGCGGCAACCGACGCGTACGTGGCTTCCCTGCCCTCACTGGACGTCGAGGTGCGGCTGCCGACGACGCCGTGGTCCCCGCCCGAGCCGCAGTTCTGGTCGGCGCGGCGGATCGTCCTGCACCTGATCCACGAGACGGCGCAGCACGCGGGTCACGCCGACATCCTGCGGGAGTCGCTGGACGGCGCGAACTCCACGGCCCAGCTGGCTTAGCGCGTCAGCGATCCGACCGCAGCGAAGCCGGGTCGAAGGAGTCCCAATACGCGTCCTCGTCCTCGACGCTCGCAACGGCCGGCGCGGCCGTGGGTTCGGCGCCCAGCCGCTCGGCCCGCAGCCGCTGGAACTCCTCGACCGTCATGCCCGGGTCGTCGTCTTCGGCCCGGGCCGGCGCGGGCATGCCCGTCATCTGCTCGATCATGTACGTCATGTCCTCGCCGAGCAGCAAAGCGACCCGGTTGTAAGCATCCTGGGTCGCCTCACGCATCGCAGCCTGCGCGACCTCGACCACCCGCGGCCCCAGCTGCTCGCCGAGGTTGACCGCCGAAGGGGCGAGCCACAACCGAAGCAGCTTCCCGCGGGCGTCGACCGTCGCCTCGACCTGACCGTCGACGTCGTGGGCGGTCCCCGACGCCGCGGCCATCAGCTCGTCCACTTTGGACATCGCCGCTTCGCGGGCCCTGGCCTGTTCGATCAGCTGGCGGGTCGTGATCACCGCGGTCACCTCCCGTAGGTGAACGTGTCGGCGTCCGGGTCGTCGTCCGGGATCGGCTCGTAGCCCAGGACGTCGAGCTGCGCCTTGTCCACCACCGGCGCCAGCGCGTGGTACATCCGGTCGCCCGCGCGGCGGGTCGCGCGCTGGGCCAGCTCGAGGATCTGGTCGGCGAGCACCGCCGAGCCGTGCCGCAGCGTCGAGCGGTGGATCGTCAGGCCCGTCAGCAGCCCGCCGGGGGCCACCTGGACCTCGATGGTGCCGTCCGGGGACGCCGCCTTGCCCACCACCGGGCCGGAGCGGGCGAAGCGCGCCGAAGCGTCGGCCTCCGCGCGGTCCGCCTGCTCGGTGATGCGCGCCGTCGCCAGCTCGATGTCGAAGTCAGCCAAGACTCACCCCGTAGGCCGGTAGAAACCGATGAACGACTGTCCCGCGTTCGTGGTGCGGATCTTGCTGATCTGCACCGGGTCGCCGGCCTCGACCATCTGGCCGTCGCCGATCACCATGGCCACGTGGCCGGACCACACGACGAGGTCGCCGGGCAGCAGCTGGTCGATCGAGGCGACCTCCGCGCCGACCGTCTGCTGCGCCGCCGTGCGCGGCAGCTGCAGGCCCGCGTCCTGGTACGACGTCATGGTCAGCCCGCTGCAGTCGAGGCCCTGGCCGCGCGCCGTGCCGCCCCAGACGTAGGGCACGCCGAGCTGCGAAAGCGCGTTGCGCACGGCCTTCGCCGCGGTTTCGTTCGGCGCCATGACCTGCTTGCCGCCGGGGAGGTTGATCGCGACGCCGGAACCGGGCTGCGGCGGGATCGCGACCGGCAGCCGGGGCTTGTGCACGGCGCCGCCGCCACCGCCGCCACCTCCCCCACCGCCGCCGCCCCCGCCGTCCGAGCCGCCGCCGGAGTAGCCGCTGTTGCTGTTGAACGACGACCCGACGTGCGTCGAAGCCGAGGAGGACGACGTCGTCTGCTCGCCGCCGCCCAGCCGGGTGCCGATGTCGGTGAGCTGGTTGATCGTCTGCTCGCTGAAGGTCGCGGCCTGGCCGGTGAGCTGGCTGATCTTCGTCTGCAGCTTCATCAGGATGTCGCGCGACGCGGCGGCGCGGCTTTCCGGCGGCTGGATCGACTTCACCGCCGCCAGCGCCTTCATCGACGCCGAGATCTCCTTGATGATCTGGTCGCGGACCTGGTCGTTCTTGATCTCCCCGACGTGCAGCGCCTCGGCGGCCTCGGTGACGGCCTTCTCGATCTCGGCGCTCTCGTCGAGGAGGTCCTGGACCTCCTTCTCGAGGCTCTGCGACGTCGCGGTGGCGCGGTCGGTCGTCGAGCCCGAGCTGGCCGAGACCAGGTTGACGCGGTGTTCGCCCGCGACGTCGCGGGTGCGGCCCACCGACGTCTGCAGGGCGTAGTGCGCGTCCCGCGCGCCGCCGATCGCGGCCGGGTCGTGGCGCACCTTGTCGGCGAACTGGTTCGTGGTGTCCAGGCCGTGCCGGACGAGCTGGTCGGCGTGGTGCTCGGTCACGCGGAACCCGGCCCGAGGTCGGTCCCGAGCCGGCGCACGACGTCGCCGTGCTCGGCTTCGACGGCCGCGTAGTTGCGGTCGGTCTGCCGGGCGGCTTCGCCGACCTGGCGCCAGCCGCCGCCGACGCGGTGCATCTTCTCCTGCAGCGCGCGCATCCGGCCGCTGTAAGCGCCGGAGAACCCGGATTCGCCGCCCATTTCCGAGAAGCCGTGGCCGCCGAGCGTCACGTGCGGGCCGACGTGCTTGTCGGCGGCACCCTTGACGTCATCACCGAGCGGGTCGACTTCGCGCGCGTACCGCGTGTACGCGCCGTCGTCGACGTGAAACCCCGAATGCGAACCGTCCACTGGCCCTCCCTGTCACCGGGGGTGCGACGTCCGCGCGCGACCCCCGGTTCCCCTGCTGCGGGATTCAGCCTAGACCACGGTCCGTACCCGGGTGGGCGAATTGCCCGGAGTTCAGCCGGTGACCTTCTTGAGCCAATCGGGGTCCTGCCAGGACACGATCGCGCCGTTCGCGGTGACGGTCGGCGTGCCGAAGCCGCGCTGGCCGCCGCCGAAGTCCTGCGCCAGCTTCGGGTCGTTCTCGATCTGCTGGAACGCGCTGTTGAGCTGCTCGTCGTACGTGCCCGCGTTGACCGTCTGCGCGAACGCCGGATCGGTGATCCCGACGTTCTTGCCCAGCTCGATCAGCTGTGCCTTGTCGTAGCCGCGCTTGCCTTCCTCGGGCTGGTTCGCGAACAGCGCGTCGTGGAACTGGACGAACTTGCCGGCGTCGGCCGCGGCCAGCGCCGCGTTCGCCGAGTCGAGCGAGTAGCCGGGCGGGCTCGAGCGCTGGTTCAGCAGCGGCACCATGTGGTAGCGGACCTGCAGCTTGCCGTCGTTGACCGCCTGCTCGACCTGGCCCTTGTATTGCTTCTCGAACTCACCGCAGATGGGGCAGAGGAAGTCGGCGTAGACGTCGATCGTGGCCTTGGCGCCCGCCTTGCCGACGGTGACCACCACGCCGTCACGCTTCTGGGTGACATCGCCGGCGAGCGAACTGGTCGTCTCGCCGGGGCTGATGACCTGGCCCTCGGTCTTGTTCCGGTCCGAAATCGTCCAGATCACGCCGCCGATCACGAGCGCGGCCACGACGACCACGGCACCGATCCCGATGATCCACTTCCGCTTGTCCCCGGACGCGCCCCTGGCCTGGGCCACCGCCTTGGCTCCCCCGGCCTGCGCGGCCTGACGACGCTTCCGAGCGGTCCGCTCAGCTCCACCCACTGTGTATCAGTTCCCTTCCGCGATACCCGAGTAGTCGGACCCGGGCTCGGTGGAGTTCCCGCGACCTCGCGCCAGCCAGCCGTCGACCGACAGCCAGGTGCGCGGCCGCGCCAGCAGCCAGACGGCGAGCAGCGCGAACCCGGTGTCGCGGAGGATCTCCTGCGGGTACTCGGTCTGCCCCGCCGCCACCTGGCCGCCGCCGCCGAAGCACCCGCAGTCGATGCTCAGCCCGCGCGCCCACGACTGGGCGATGCCGGCGATGAGCACGACGAGCAGCACCAGCGCGGCGCCGGCGGCCCACCGGGTCGCCAGGCCCGCGAGCAGGAACAGCCCGAGCACGAGTTCGACCAGCGGCAGCGCGATGGCCACCACGTTTTCGAGTGCGCCCGGCAGCACGTCGTACGCCTGCACGGCGATCAGCGTCTGCCCGGGGTCCGCCAGTTTCAGCGCACCGGAAACGAGCCAGACGGCCGCGAGCCCGAGCCGGGCGAGCGTGCCGACGGCGTCCAGCACGGGTTGGGACGGTCGCACCACGCACTTAGGCTAACGGGAGGACCTGAGAACCACGTGAGGGCAGGGCAGCGGCGGAGGGAGCGGCTGGATGCGGTGGCGCACGCTCCTCGCTGCGGCGTTGGTGCTGGTCACGGCGTCGGCGTGCGGTCCGGCGAGCGTTTCGCCGACCGACTCGCTGGTCACCCGTGCGAGTGCCACGGATCACCTGACCATCGGCATCCGGTTCGACGCGCCCGGGCTTTCGGAGCACACCGTGGACGGCCGGTTCGTCGGGTTCGACGTCGACGTCGCTACTTTCGTCGCATCGGAACTCGGCGTCGCGGCGAAGGACATCACCTGGCGCGAGACGACGTCGGCGACGCGCGAGACGGACCTCACCTCCGGCGCGGTCGACCTGGTCGTGGCCACCTATTCGATCACCGACAAGCGCAAGCAGGTCGTCTCGTTCGCCGGGCCGTACTTCACGACCGGCCAGGACCTGCTGGTGCGCCGGACGTCGGCGGACATCACCGGCCCGGAGGCGCTGAACGGGCGGCGGCTGTGCTCGGTCGCCGGGTCGACGCCGGCGCAGCAGGTCAAGGACAAGTTCGCCCAGGCCGTCCAGCTGGTCGAGTACCCGCGGTACTCCGACTGCGTGACGGCGCTGCTGGCCGGCCAGATCGACGCGGTCACCACGGACGCGGTGATCCTCGCCGGCTACGTCGCGCGCGACCCGGAGCTGCTGAAGATCGTCGGGAAGCCGTTCTCGGCGGAGAAGTACGGCGTCGGCCTGCGCAAGGACGACACGCAGGGTGTCAACGCCGTCGACGACGCGATCCGGAAGATGATCTCCTCCGGCGAATGGCTCCGCTCGCTCAACGCGAACATCGGGCCGTCCGGTTACCAGCTGCCCCCACCCCCCGAGGTCTCCGCGAAGTGAAACTGCCCGACCTGCCGGTCCGCGCGGTGCTGCCCGACGTGCTTTCCGCGCTGGACGCCCACGGCACCGCGGTCCTCGTCGCGCCGCCCGGCACGGGGAAGACGACGCTGGTGCCGCTCGCGCTGGCCGCGGACGGCGGGCGCGTCGTCGTGG
>NZ_JAAGNB010001574.1:0-2493 GCF_010550475.1 Amycolatopsis sp. SID8362 | reverse complement strand
GCGGCGGCGATCACGCTCGCCGCGCGGTCCGGCCCGGTGGCAGGCGCCATCGCCGGCGCGCTGGTCGGTGCCCGGAGCGGCCTGCCCGGCCTGCCCTGGGTGACGTCGCTGCCCGACCTCGGGCTGCTGGAAGACATCGCGAGCGACGTCTTCTGGTACTTCAACCGCAACGGCCTCCAGACGGAGACCGCGGAACACGCGCGGTGGGAGCGCCGGTACCCGAGCGGCCGGTTCACCCCACGGCCGAAGGGACCGGACATGCGATCGCGACTGCGGGGGAGCCTGCTGGCCGGGGCGATCGGCGACGCGCTGGGCGCGAAGACGGAGTTCGACTCGATCGACCGGATCCGCGAGATCGCCGGGCCGGCGGGCATCACCGACTTCATCCCCGCGTACGGCGGCGTCGGCCGGATCACCGACGACACGCAGATGACGCTCTTCACCCTCGAAGCGCTGATCCGGGCGCACGCCCAGCAGCGGAAGACCGGGTCCGCGGACGTCGTGCACTCGCTGCAGCTGGCCTACCAGCGCTGGCTGCACACGCAGGGCGTCGCGTGGGACCGGGCGCGCGGGCCGCAGTCGGCGGTCGAGGCGCCGGACGGCTGGCTGATCACCCACCAGGAGCTGTTCAGCCGCCGCGCGCCCGGCCTGACCTGCTTCGGCGAGCTCGAGGCGTACGGCCGCTCGGGCGTCCGCGGCACCGTCGAGCGGCCGATCAACAACTCGAAGGGCTGCGGCGGCGTGATGCGGGCCGCGCCGGTCGCGCTGTGGTCGGACGACCTCGCCGAGGTGTTCCAGCTCGGCGCCGAGAGCGCGGCGCTGACCCACGGTCACCCGAGCGGGTATTTGTCGTCCGGCTGCTTCGCGGTCATCGTGCACGAGCTGCTGCACGGACAGCCGCTGCTCGACGCGGTCGCGACCGCACGGGCCGAGCTGGTGAAGCACGCCGGGCACGAGGAGCAGAGCGATGCGCTCGACGCGGCGCTCGCGCTGGCCGAGCAGGGGCCGCCGACGCCGGAGAAGCTCGAATCGCTCGGCGCGGGCAACATCGGCGAGACCGCGCTGTCGATGTCGGTGTACGTCGCGCTGACCACCGCGGACGCCGACACGGCGTTGCTCGCGGCGGTCAACCACAGCGGGGACAGCGACTCGACCGGCTCGGTCTGCGGCAACCTCGTCGGCGCGATGTACGGCGAGGAAGCACTGCGGAAGAGCTGGCTGGAGCAGCTGGAACTCCGCGACGTCATCGTCGGCCTGGCGGACGACGCGATCACCGAATTCGGCCCGGGTGCGCCGGAGGACGACCGGTGGTTCGCTCGGTACCCGGTCGACTAAGTTTCCTGGGGTCACTGGGGCAGGGGAGGACAAAACGTGCGTTACCGGGTTGAGGTGGCCGAACGCCCGGACGGCCTGTACGCGACGTGGGGCGAGGGGACGTTCCGCGCGCAGCGGTCCACCACGGACGGCACCGTGCTGCTGTCCGTGCTGCCGGAGGAAGAGGCGCCGGACGGGTTCGACAAGGAGCACGACGGGCGGCCCGCGCGGGTGGTGCCGGCGAGCGAGGTGCCCTCGACGTTCACGCTGCGCACCTTCGCGGAGTACGACGGCGAGGTCTTCGAGGTCGCCCCGGGCGAGCGACCCGAGCTGACCCTGCGCTGGGTCCGCGACGACGCCGTCCGCGCGGCGCAGCTGGGGCTGACCGACTTCTCGGTCACCGTGCCCGCCAAGCAGGTCACGGCGCTGTGGCAGACGCGGCTCGACTTCACCGAGGCGCCGGAGGCCCGGCCGCAGCCGGGCACCGACGACCAGAACGCGCTGCTGCGCGCGATCGGCCGGACGCTCCTGCACACCGTGCCGGGCGGCTGGTCGCGGGTCGGGGCACAGTTCCGGCAGGTCGGCGACTACGCGGAGATCGAGGTCCGCGCGGTCGGCGACGAAGACGGCCCGGTGTCGGTGTCGCTGCCCGCGGTGCCCCGGCTCGGCGGGCTCTTCGCGCGGCTGCGCGCCGCCATGTTCCAGCCCGAGGCCGGCACCTGGTTCCAGGGCACGTTCACGCTCGACTCGGCGTCGTCGTTCGACTTCGACTTCGACGCCGACCGCGAGCCGGACTGGCGGGTGCCGCCCAACGACGGCGGGCGCCCGTCGACCGCCGCCTACGAGCTGGAGCTGGCGACCTACCCGCGCGCGCCGAAGCACATGCCGTCGTGGCTGACCGCGAAGGCCGGGCTCCCGCTGGACATCGCGTTCCGCCTCGCGCGGGCCGCGGACGCGCACACCGAGGGCGAGCGCCCGGTGGTCAACCGGCCGCCGGTGCCGCCGGACCAGATCCGCGGGGTGCTCGACTACCTGTTCCGCTCGCCGGTCGCGCTGCACCGGCCCGCGCCGCTGCCGGACATCTTCGGTGCGCCGGGCGCCAAGCCGGACGTGCCGAACGCGTTCCACACCGACGGCACCTGGATCTGGCCCGCCGCAGTGCCGCACTACCTGCGCAAG
>NZ_JAAGNB010001529.1:0-16298 GCF_010550475.1 Amycolatopsis sp. SID8362 | reverse complement strand
GTGCTGGTCGACGACGCCGCGATCCTCGACGCCCGCGCGGCGCTGTGGGACCGCTACCGCCTCGCCGTCGAACCCGGCGGGGCGACGGCGTTCGCCGCCCTGCGCACCGGTGCCTACCGGCCGGCGCCGGGCGAGCGGGTCGCCGTCCTGCTCTGCGGGGCCAACACGGACCCCGCGACGCTCACTTCCCCGCCAGCCGCGCCACCAGCGGCGCGAACTCCTCGATGAAGGCGCCATTGACGCTGAAGTAGGAGACGCCGAGCTCCTCGCGACGCCGTTCGAGCTCGGCGGCCATGTCGTCGACGCTGCCGCGGAGCATCGCGAGCGAGTCGTGCGCGATCAGCGTTTCGGCGTCGACCCCGATGAACCCGCGGATCCACGGCGGCACCTGCTCGCCGACGACCCAGATGTTCATCGCGAACTCGACGTCGCGCTCGCCGGCCGCCGCACGGATTTCCCCGAGCTGGCCGGCGGTTTCCTCGCGGGTGGTCAGCGGGCCGCCGGCGAGCGTGACGATGTCGGCCTTCTTCGCGGCGAGCACCCGCGCCTTGGGCCCGCCCGCGGCGATCATCACCGGGGTGTGCGCGTCGCCGTCGAGCCGCCGCACGTGGTCGACGGTCTCGGAGATCGAGTCGAGCCGTTCCTGGCCCGAGCCGTAGGGCAGGCCCAGCTCTTCGGCCTGCTGCCGCATCGACGGGAGCCCGGTGCCGAGGCCGAGTTCGAACCGGCCTTCGGTGACGGCGGTGAGGCTGTGCGCCTCCCAGGCCGCCGCCCTCGCGGTGCGCAACGGGCTGGCCAGCACGAACGACCCGACGCGCAGGTCGGTGGTCACCGCCGCGGCGGCCGCGAGCGCCGCGGTCGGCGTCGGCAGGTTGAGGTTGTCCGGTGAGAGCAGTGTCGAGTAGCCGAGCGCTTCGGCACGCAACGCCGTCTCGCGCCACTTCGCGCCGCCCTCGCCCGCCGCCGCCACCACGCCGAACCGGAACGCCTTGCCCGCCATCGGAACACCCCCTGAGTCGATGCTTCCGATCAAACCACCGGTGCGCCCGGCCGTGCCACCACGACCGGGCGCGCCCGAGGTCAGCCGCGCTGGTACTCCTCCCACGTGACCTTGGTGACCGCGGGGCCGTCGTCGGCGCCGCGGCCGGCGAGGCCGTTCATGCCCAGGTAGTAGTCACCGGTCTGGTGCTGGGCGCCCGACGACAGGTCCGGGTCGGAGATCGCCATCGCGTGGATGTGGTAGGCGAAGCCCTGCGCCGGAGTGCGCAGCCAGGCCGCGAAGCCGACCTTGCGCAGCGCCTTCAGCAGGTTCGTCCGGCTCGTCGACGACAGGTTGGACACCGAGATGTCCATCGCGCCGCCGCCGTCGTGCGTCCCGGCGGAAGCGTCGACGCCACCCGGGTTGTACGAGCCTTGCGTCAGGCTGACCGACGAGCCGAAGATCCCTTCGGCAGCCACGAGCATCGCCTTGGTGCGGGTGTTGAGCGTCACGCCGTGGTAGGTGACGTGGCTGCCCGCCGAGACCGGGTTGGTGACCGTGTACCGGCCTTCGCCCAGCGTCTCGAGCGACGTCTTGCCCGGCAGGCCGGAGGCGTCGATCCCGGTGTAGCCCAGCGACTTCTGGTACTGCGAGTACGCCGCGATCGTGGTGGTGCCGAAGTAGCCGTCGACGTAGGTGCTCGCCAGGAGCCCCTTCGCCTGCAGGGCCTGCTCGACGAGCAGGACGCTGTCGTGCGCGCCCGGCGTCTGGGTGTCGTCGGCCCGGCGCGGGTCGATCTGGGCCGCCTTGAGCACGGCCTCCATGTTCGCCGTGGGCAGCGCCGTCGTGACCGCGGTTTCGGCCTGAGCCGGTGCGGCCACGGCGAACGCCGCGGCGGTGAGCGCCGTCAACACGGCGGCCTTCGTGAACATCCCTGTCCTCCACTGGTCGGAATCTTCTTCGGCCAGGAGGATCACCGGAGCCGGTACAAGGGACGTACAAATCGGACTCATACCCTTGGGGGGTAGGGTAATTTTGAGCGGTGACGACGTGTAATCCCTGCCACATCCGCGTCCATCACCACTGGTCCAGCCGTGTTTCAGATGGTCACGGAGAGTTTTGAGGGGGTCCCTCTGGACGTTGCCGTGTTCCTTTCGTAACCTGTTCGAGATCTCGCGGCCCCCGGTCGTCGATGGACGGCGACGCGAGATCGCCGCCGATACCCCCCTGCCGGGTACCGGACACCCCCAGCGCGCTCTTCCTGTTGCGGTGGAGCGCGCCCGGGCGAGGCCCCCGACTCGCCCGTCCGGACCCGACGGCGGCCGAACAGCAAAGGAGACCCGCGCGAGAATGCGTACGCATCCCGTAAAGCGCGTGGTGTCAGGTGCCCTCGCCGCGGCCTCGGTGATCACCGTCGTCACCATGGCCCAGCCCCCGGCCACCGCCGCCCCGATCCCCGTCCTCCAGGCCCCGCCCGCCGGCTCGGACGCGCTGGCCAAGTACCGCGAACTCGCCGGACAGGCCGAGAAGCTCAACGAGGACCTGCTCAAGGCCCAGGACGACCTGACCGCCAAGCAGGGCCAGCTCGACAAGGCCAACGCCGACGTCACGGCCGCGAAGGACGCCGGCGCCCAGGCGATCGAGGCCAAGCAGAAGTACCAGACGCAGGTGGACAAGTTCGCCGGCGCGTCGTTCACCAGCGGTGCCCAGATGAACAAGCTGTCGGCGCTGCTGGCCGGCACGTCCACCCAGGACTTCCTCGACCGCTCGGCCGCGCTCGAGGTCATCGCGACCGACAAGAACGCCGCGATGGACAACCTCAGCGGCGCGGCGGAGAAGGCCACGGCGGCTGAGAAGGCGGCGACCGACGCGGCGAAGCGCGCCCAGGACGCCCGTGACGCCGCCGCCAAGCTGGCGTCGGACATCGAGGGCAAGAAGAAGAACCTGCAGGCGCAGATCGACCAGATCGAGGCGCAGAGCCGGACCCTGAGCACCGCCGACAAGGCCGCCCAGAAGGACACCGGCGGTTCGGCCCCCAACGTCAAGGCCCCCACCGCGGCGGCGCAGACCGCGGTCAACGCGGCGCTGAGCAAGCTCGGCAGCGCGTACGTCTGGGGCGCCACCGGACCGAGCACGTTCGACTGCTCCGGCCTGATGCAGTGGGCGTACAAGCAGGCCGGGATCAGCCTGCCCCGGACGTCCTCGGCCCAGGCGGGCTTCGGCGCCCCGGTGTCGCGCAGCCAGCTGCAGCCGGGCGACCTGGTCGCGTACTACTCCCCGGTGTCCCACATCGGGATGTACATCGGCGACGGCAAGATGGTCCACGCCCCGACGAGCGGCGACGTCGTCAAGATCTCGCCGCTGATGAGCCAGTACGCGGGAGCCACGCGGCCGACGGCCTGAGTTCCGATTTCAGCGTAGTGCCCCGTTCCGGGAAGTGTAGAAATCCCGGAACGGGGCACTTTCGCGTCATGGTCGAGAATCCTGACGCCGCCACCGTCGAAGCCGTCGGCAAGGTCACCGAGGCACTCGAGACGATCGAGCGCGCCCGCGGGCACCTCTATTCGTTCCACCAGCTGACGGGCAGCGCGGACCTGGCCCTCGGCGACGCCGTGAAGCAGCTCGCGGAGGCCGGCCACGAGGACTGGGCGCGGCGGATCTCCGAGGAGCTCATCGGGCTCAACGTGTTACCCGATCGGTGGACTTTTCAGGTCGTCGAGGAGTACGACGACGGGTACTACAAGGCCTGCCGCGACCTCGAGCGGGAACTGCTCCGGTCGTTGACCGGAGGCCGCCGCCACCTGCACGAACAGCAGATGAAGGACGACCGGCGGACCCACGGCAGGCCGGGTCACGAAGCAGGCTCTCCGAGCACTCCGCCGGCCGCCCCGTGAGCGGCGATTGTCGGACCCCCGCGCTACAGTCGAACCAAGACGAACAAGTGTTCGAATCGGAGGAGTCGTGACGGATCAGGTCGAGCCCAACCCGGAGAAGTCGTACCTGCAAACGCTGGCCCGGAAAATCGACGTGTTGCAGCAGGCGACGGGCCGGGGCGGCTGAGGCTTCGTGTGCGCGACGACACGGCGTGCCGTCCCTCTTCGCGGGTATTTCTCCTGGAGATGCCCGACTACCCCGAAGGAGGACATCTCCATGTACGTCGTCGTGTTGCTCGTCGCGCTGGCCGGGCTGCTCGTGCTCGGCGGGGCGGCCGTCCGCGAACTGCCGAAGCCGTATCCCCTGACCGCGAAACGCACTCTCGTCGCGGCGTGGCTGGTGGCCGCCGCCGGGATCGCGTGGTGGTTCGCCGCGCCGGGGTCCGCGGCGCTCGTCGTGACGGTCGTCGGGTTCGGCTTTCTCGTCGCCACGCTGAACCGTGGGCCCGAGCAGCCGTCCTACCCGCAGGCCACGCCCTACCAGCCACCTCGATGAGCGGTCTGCGGGAGCGGCGCGAAAGCTGAGCGGTCAGGCCGCTTTGGGTGCCGCCGCACCCGTCACGCGGAGCAGGAACTCGGCGTTGGAGCCCGTCTTGCGGAGCTGGTCCAGCAGTTGTTCGAGGGCGTGCGGGCCGGACAGCACCCGCCGGACTTCGTGCATCGCGGCGAGTTCGCCGGGGGTGACGAGGAGTTCTTCGCGCCGGGTACCGGACGCCGGGATGTCGACAGCCGGGAAAACGCGGCGTTCGGCGGCCTTGCGGTCGAGCCGGAGTTCGGCGTTGCCGGTGCTCTTGAGCTCCTCGAAGAACACCGTGTCGGCCAGCGAACCGGTTTCCACCAAGGCGGTCGCGATGATCGTGAGGGATCCGCCGCCTTCGACGTTGCGGGCGGCGCCGAGGAGGCGCTTCATCGGCTGCAACGCGGCCGCGTCGACGCCGCCGGAAAGCGTGCGGCCGGAGGGCCGCGCCGAAAGGTTGTACGCACGGCCGAGGCGGGTGAGGGAGTCGAGCAGCAGCACGACGTCTTCGCCGCGCTCCACCAGGCGTTTCGCGCGCTCGACGGTGAGTTCCGCGACCGCGACGTGCTCGGCGGGCGGCCGGTCGAAGGTGGAGGCGATCACTTCGCCGCGCACGGTCCGGCTCAGCTCGGTGACCTCCTCCGGGCGTTCGTCGGCGAGCAGCACGAGCAGCCGGCAGTCCGGGTGGTTGGTCGCGATGCCGTGCGCGATCTCTTGCAGCACAGTGGTTTTCCCGGCTTTCGGCGGCGAAACGACGAGCGCGCGCTGCCCTTTGCCGAGCGGGGTGATGAGGTCGATCACGCGCGGCAGCAGCCGTGTCGGCGTGGTTTCGAGCAGCAGCCGCTCGTCCGGGTGCAGCGGCACGAGGTCGGCGAAGTGCGGCCGCGGCTCGTCCGGGCCGGCGCCGTCGACGCTGATGATCTCGTCGGCGGTCCCGGTGATTTCGTCCCCAGGGCGCAGCTTGTGCTTGCGCACCAAGGAAAGCGGAACAGCGACGTCGTCGGGCGAACGGCCGTGGCCGCGCCGCACGAACGGGGTTTTTCCGGACAGGTCGAGGATTCCGTGAAAAGGCATGGTTGTCTCCTGATGAGGTGCCGGGCCGACGTGGGCCCGGGAACGAGGAAAGAGGCCGAGTGGCCTGGATCCGGGGAGCTTCCTCCGGGCGGCCTGAGGCCGGCGTCCGCGAGGAGCACCTCCACTGTAGCGAGACATTTCACGAAGCACAACGGGTAAGACTCCGTCGCGGCGGGTAGCTCACAGTGGAGCCCGCCGACACGGGGGAAAGCGGCTGACGATGGGAGCGAATCGTGTATCGACACACTCGGGACGCCGGCGTCGATACCGGCGAGGGCACCGACGCCGACCAAACCGGGACCACGGCCCCGGCGCGAGGAAGCGCCGGAGCCGTGGTCGTCTCGCCGTTCGAAGAGCTGGCGCCGGCCTTCCCGAACGAGATGGCCGACCTGCGCCGCAAGCTGACCCGCTGGCTGGGCGAGTTCCCGCTCGACCCGAAAAGCACGCACGACATCACCCTGGCCACGTACGAAGCCCTGGCCAACGTGGCAGCCCACGCCTACCCGTCCGGCCACGGCTGGGCCCGCCTCCAGGCCACCCACACCGCCGACACGGTGACTGTGACGGTCACCGACACGGGCTGCGGAATCCCGGCAACCCGCCCCCGCACCGCAGGCCTGCGCACCACCGGCGGCCGCGGGCTGTTGCTGATCGAGAAGGTGACCGACCAGTCCGACATCGACACGGGTGATTCCGGAACGACGGTCCGGATGACCTGGCGCCCGCCTTCGTTACGCGAAGCGAGCTGAGCCGGAGCAAGCCCAACGCTCATCGCCGGTTCACCGAGGTACGGGAAAGCCCCCGACTACCGAGGCGGGCCGGCGGGCTTGTGTCCGGACGCGATCGCACCGAGCCGGCTTCCGGGGCACCACACGCTCGAGGGGCGACGAACTTCACCAAGCCGACGCCCGGCAGGGGCGGCCGCCAGCTCGGCTCGGCTCGGCTCGGCTCGGCTCGGCTCGGCTCGGACCACGCCACCACCGCCGACGGCGCAACTTGGCACCGCAGCCCGCCCGGCACAACAGCTGCACTCACGCCCGCAGCTCAGCGAATGACTCCCGCTCCCGCCCGCAGCCCACCGCTCACGCGCGCAGCCCCAGCGAATAGCTCCACTGCTCACGCCCGCGGCTCAGCGAACAACTCCCCCGCTCACGCCCCGCCGAGGAGGCGGCGTTCACCGCGGCCCCCAGGTCCCCCGCCCCGGCCTCAGGTTCCCGGCCCCCAGGCCTCGGCCCTGGCCCTGGCCCTGGCCCCGGCCCCGGCCCCGGCCCCGGCCCCGGCCCACGAAAGCTCACCGCCCCCGCGGCTCCACCCTCATCCCCAAGAAACCCCCAACTCCCCTCAAGCCGCCCCGGCGAGGCGGACCAGCCTGTTCCGCGGGTACGAAACCAGCTCGCGCTCGTCATCCGTCGTGAAGATCTCGACGGAATCCTCGACCAGCTCCGCCGACGTCACCTGCAGTTGCCACGCGGGCAGTCCCGGCGCCGGCTCGTGCCAGAACCACTGGCCCTTGGTCAGCTGGTGCGCCGGGACCGTCGCGTCGTCCGTGTTCATGCGAAGAGGCTAGCCGCCACCACCGACAGTTTTCGCACTGCCTCAGCCGTGCGTGGCACCCACTGTGATCGTCAGCACTTCCGGGTCGCCCGCGAAGACCGCTCCGCTGAAGTCCGGGCCCGGGCTCACGTCGTCGTACGGGAACGCGTAGCCGCGGTTGTCCGGGAGTTTCGAGTGGACGATCCGCGCGTAGTGGTTGGTCACGTCACCCTGGTAGAACTTCGCCGGGTCCTCGTCGGTCGGCTGGTTCGGGTTGGCCAGCAACGTCGTGCGGTTCAGGGCCGCCGCCAGGCGGGGGACGATGGCCTTGCGCGCGTCGCTCGCTCCCGCCGCCAGTGCGAACGGGCCGCTGTCGCAGCTCCACACGTCCGCCGTCGCCGGTTTGGCGAAGGATTCCGCGCCGAAGACGAGCTGGCCGCCCGAGACGCGGCCGGTGAACTTGCCGACGCCCGGGTTCTGCGAGTCCACCACCAGGTCCGTGCCCTCGTACTTCGCCCACACCTGGTCGATGTAGGCGTCGAGGTAGCCGCCGAACCGGGACGCGTGGTGGTGCGGGGACAGCACGCGCAGGTTTCCGCCGCCGCCGGTCTGGACCAGGCCGGGCCACTCGCCGCCCAATGCGTTCAGCGACGACGCGATCTGGTCCACCGAACCCGCCGGCAGGCCTTGGACCGTCGAGGTTCCGGAGCCCGCGGTGGTCAGCGAGAGTCCCATCGGGATGCCCACGAAGTCGACGTAGCTGATGTTCGCGAACAGCTGCGTGTCGTTGAACGTGAACTCGCTGAACGACCAGTTCTTGCCGTAGTTCGCATCACCGGAGTTGAGGAAGCTCGGGTGGACCAGGTTCGGGCCCGGGTCGAGGAAGAAGTCCAGCTTCGCGTCCGTGACGACGTAGACGCGCGCGCCGCCCATCTTGGGCACCGTCACCTGCGCGCCCGAGGCGATCGGGATCGCGCAGTCTTCGGGCAGCGGGGTCGTGGGCGCGCCCGGCGAGGCCGGGTAGTACGGCGTGCCGTCGGCGCGCAGCAGCACCAGCTTGCCGTCCGGGGTCGTGCCCGTGACGTAGGCGTACACCGTGCCGGAGCCGGAGTTGTTGACGAACTTGAGACCGAAGGTGTCGGGCGTCGCGGCGTAGGCTGACCGCGCGAGGGGCAGCACCGTGGCCGTGGCGAGCGTGGCCGCCGAAAGACCGAGGAACGAGCGCCGGGAGATCATGGTGTCCTCCACGTTGAGGAGACGGCGGAGTCCATAGTGGACGTCCGAGGGCGGTACGCAGGATTCGTTGTGGACGTAAACAAACTATGACCCCGGTTCGGTTACCTGGCAACCCTGCGAAAGAAGGTCCAGACCACCGTCTCACCGGGCCCGCGCGGTGCCCGGCCGCCGCGAATTCCAAACGCGACACCGCCGGGTGTGCCCGCGGGTACCGGGTGCCGGGTACTTCCGGGCACACCCCTTGACGCGGTCGCGGACCGGCGGCGACAGTGGACGGCCTCGCAGGTCGTGGACGGCCCCGTTCCCCTCAGGAAGCGAGACCCCATGCACACCGTCAAGCGGCTCACCGCCGCGCTGGCAACGTTGTCGTTCCTCGCCCCGGCCGCTCCGGCGCACGCCGAGGAGGCCTGGACCACCGTCTTCCAAGACGACTTCGACGGCGCCGCGGGCACCGGCCTGAACACCCAGGACTGGCTCTACGACAAGGGAACCGGCTACCCCGGCGGCGCGGCGAACTGGGGCACCGGCGAAATCGAGACCGCGACGGACTCGACGGCCAACGTCTACCACGACGGCCAGGGTCACCTGGCGATCAAGCCGCTGCGCGACGCCGCCGGGAACTGGACCTCCGGCCGCATCGAGACCCAGCGCACCGACTTCGCCGCTCCCGAAGGCGGCCAGCTCGAAATCAGCGCGACGCTCAAGCAGCCCTCCCCCGCCAGTGGTCTCGGCTACTGGCCGGCGTTCTGGGCGATGGGCGCGGACGCCCGCCCGGTCGGCGCGACGAACTGGCCGAGCATCGGCGAGCTCGACATCATGGAAGACGTCAACGCGCTCAGCAAGCACTCCACGACGTTCCACTGTGGACAGTGGCAGGGCGAGTGCCACGACCCGGACGGCATCACCAGCGACCTGCAGGACTGCGCCGGCTGCCAGGAGGGCTACCACACGTACTCGGTGATCGTGGACCGCCGCGACGCCGCCGCCGAAGAGCTGCGCTTCTTCCTCGACGGAAACCAGACGTTCGCGGTGAAGCAGAACCAGGTGTCCGCCGAAACCTGGAAGGCCGCCGTCGACCACGGGTTCTTCGTCATCTTCGACGTCGCCATCGGCGGCTCGTACCCGAACAAGGTCTGCGGCTGCACGAGCCCGTCCGCCGACATCACGCCGGGCGCCGAGATGAGCGTCGACTCCCTGTCGGTCCGGACCAGCCAGGGCTGACCCGTAGGCTGGGCGCCATGAAGCACGCCGTCATCGCGTCACCGATCGGCCCGCTGACCCTGGTCGGCGACGGCGAAGCGCTGGCCGGGCTCTACTTCGACGGCCACCTGCGGACACCCAGGATCACCGACCTCGGTCACCGGGACGACGACGCCTTCGAGACGGCGAGGCGGCAGCTCGGCGAGTACTTCGCGGGCACGCGGCGCGAGTTCGACCTCGAGCTCGCGCCGCGCGGCTCCGCGTTCGAAAAGCAGGTCTGGGCCCTGCTGACCAAGATCCCGTACGGCGAAACCCGCACGTACGGGCAGCTGGCCACCGAGCTGGGCGACCCCGGCGCCGCGCAGGCGGTCGGGAACGCCAACGGCTGGAACCCGATCAGCGTCATCGTGCCCTGCCACCGCGTGGTCGGCACCGGCGGCGGCCTGACCGGGTACGCCGGCGGCCTCGACCGCAAGCGGTTCCTCCTGAGCCTGGAAGAACCACCCGCGGCCGAGGTCGGCCGGTTGTTCTAGTACTGCCCGTATGCTGCGGTGATGGGGCAGGCGGAGCTGGGTCACGAACGCGAACGCGTGGGGGCCGTGGCACTGCGGACGACGGCATGGTGCCTGGCCTGGATCCCGGGTCTCGCGTTCCTGCTCAGCTATGGCGATGATGCGCACCGGAACACCGCGACGGCTATTCTGGCGCCCCTCGCACTGGTGCTCATCGTGGCGTCGTTGTGCGTTACGCCGAGCGCGATTTCGTGGTGGCGGCGCTACGAGTCGGTCCGGCGCACCGGCTGGCGAGCCGCGACGGTCACGATAGAGATCGTGGCGGAACCGGGAGGTTGTCTCCCGCCTTTCAGTCACAGAATTGACGATCCTGGCAGAAAGCGCGACTACGTCGTCCGGTACCGCGACGGCGGCGGTGTCCGGCTGCGAGGTACTGGCAGCAGGTGGCACCGTCCTCCGCTGGTGGCCTTCGACCACGCGCAACCCGCTTGGGTCGGTGGCTCGGGCCGCTCGGCCGTGGTCCTGTTCGGCACCAGTCGCTGGGGCCCCCGCCGTCCGCGTGTCGTACCCGCGAAGTTCATCGCCGCCCTTCCCGAACCCGCGCGGTAGACCAGGGGCGTACCAGGCCCACCAGGACCTGATATGCCCCTGGTGTCCTAGCCCGCCGAGCAGGTGACGGTCGGCGCCGTCAGGTTGCCGCCGTGCTGCACGGTGAACCCGATGACGTTGCCGCTGCCGTTGGGCCGGGCGGTCAGCACGTACCCGGTGCTGTCCCAGGTGCCCGTGTAGTTCCAGCTGCCGATGACCTTCTGGGGCGCGTGGAAGGTGATCGTGAGCACCCAGTTGTTCGAGCCGGTCACCGTCACCTGGCCGTTGAAGCCGACGTTCCACTCCGCCGTCTTGAGGTACGTCCCGGTGCACCCGCCCGGCGGCGGGGTCGTGGTCGTCGTGGGAGGCGGCGGGGTGGTCGTCGTGGTCGGCGGCGGCGTGGTGCCGCCGTTCAGCGCGTCGAGCACCGCGGTGTAGGCGGCTTTCTTCTGGCCGTTGCCGTCGAACAGCAGCGGCGTGGCCGACGCCCGCCACGAGTCGGTGTCCCGGATGCCCCACACGGTCATCCCGGTGCACCGCGCCACCGCGAGGCAGGCGTTCGTGACCGTGCGGTAGTTGTCCGCCTGCGCGGTGCCCGAACCTTCGATGTCCAGCTCGGTGATCTGCACGTCCACGCCGAGGTCCGCGAAGTTCTGCAGCGTCGTCCGGTAGTTCGACGGCACCGGGCTGTTGGGGTTGAAGTGCGACTGGAAGCCGACGCAGTCGATCGGGACGCCGCGGGACTTGAAGTCCTGCACCATCCGGTACACGGCCTGGGTCTTCGCCTGGTTCCAGTCGTCGGTGTTGTAGTCGTTGTAGCAGAGCTTCGCGTTCGGGTCGGCCGCCCGCGCGGCGCGGAACGCCGCCTCGATCCAGTCGTCCCCGGTGCGCTGCAGGTTCGAATCGCGCCGGGCACCCGAACCGCCGTCGGCGAAGGCCTCGTTGACGACGTCCCAGGCGTAGATCTTGCCGCTGTAGTGCCCGGCGACCTGGGTGATGTGGTTCAGCATCGCCGAGCGCAGCGCGGCTCCCTCCATGTTCTGCATCCAGCCCGGCTGCTGCGAGTACCACGCCAGCGTGTGCCCGCGCATCCGGGCGCCCTGGCTCGTCGCCTGGCTGACGATCCGGTCGGCGTTGCCGTAGGAGAACTGGCCCTGCGTGGGCTCGGTCGCGTCGATCTTCATCTCGTTCTCGGGCGTGACCATGGAGAACTCGCGGCTCAGGATGCCGGTGTAGACACTGTCCGAGAGCTTGCTCGCCGAAACCGCGGTGCCGAAGTACCGGCCGGTCCCGCTCGCCGCGCTGCCGAGCGTGGTACCCGAGGCCGGCGGCGGAGAGGTCGTGGTCGTCGTCGAGGTACCACCGCTGTTCAGGCCGAGGAACGCGATCGCGTAGGCCACCATCCCGCTCTGCGGCAGCGAATGCCCGGCGCCCTGCACGCTGATGCCCTCGACCGGCGCCTGGACGCCGGTGCCGCCGTAGCGCGTGCGCGTCCAGCCGGACTGCGGGGCGTCACTCGACGACGGCGTCTGGCTCACGCCCTGCAGGTTCGTCCACTGCTTGATCTCCTCACCGAAGTTCGGGTAGCGCAGGGTGTCGTCGGCGGTGCCGTGCCACAGCTGCATCCGCGGGTACGGGCCGCTTCTCCCGCCGCTCATCTGCCGGGCCTGGTCGCCCCACTGCTGCGCGGTCTTGATGAGCTGGCCGCTCGAGCACTGGCTGTTCCAGCTCGACCCGTCGGTGGTGGCGAAGCAGCCGGCGGGCACGCCCATGAACGCCGAGCCGGCCGCGAACACGTCCGGGTACTCCGCGGCGAGTACGTTCGTCATCATCGCGCCCGAGGAGAACCCGGTGACGAAAACCCGCGCGGGGTCGACGTTGTAGCGCTGCTTGGCCCAGTTCACCATCGACAGGATGCCGACCGGGTCGCTGCCGCCGCCCCGGGTCAGCGCCTGCGGCGACGAGACGTCGAAGCACTGGCCGCTGCGGGTGGCTTCCGGGAAGACGATGACGTAGCCGTACTGGTCGGCCGCGGTGACGTAGTCGCGGGCGTAGCCGTTGAACACCGCGGACGCCGAGCCGGTGCAGTAGTGGACCGCGACCAGCAGCGCCGGCTTCGCCGCCAGCCGGTCCGGGACGTAGGTGTACATGTTGAGGTTGCTGGGATTGCTGCCGAAATCGGTCACGCGCGTCAAGGTGGCCGCCGACGCGGGCTGCGCCGAGAGCACCAGCACGATGGCGGTGGCGATCGACAGCGCGGCGGCGAGGAGGGCGGTGAAGAGTCTTCGCACTCGACGAATCCTTTCCGGGGGCGGGGCGCAGCTGTGACGATCGTTCGTTCGCCGCCCGGGACCGGTCAACGATTATCGGGATGTTTCGCGACCTTTCGAACTGCCGCCGTTCCTGCGGCCCGGCGGGGACCGCTGCTGCGCCACGTGAACGCCGACTCCGCGACGATCTGGGCGGAGACGGACGGGCCGTGCGAAGCCGGGGCCGGCGACGTCCACCACGCGTACGTGGCGCGGGCCGACCTGCCGGGCGCGCCGGTGCACCAGCTCACCTGCTCGCCGGTGCACAACACCGTGCCCTGGTACACGGCTGAGTGAGGGGCTGGCCCGGCGCGTCGGCGTGCCGCCCGCGCCGCTGACCTGGAGCTGCGTGTCGGGACCGCATTTCGGCAACGCCGTGATGACGCTCGACGTCGACGGGCGCGAAGCCACCGCCACGCTCCTGCGGCCCGGCGGGGACGAGAAGCCGGTCCCGCTCACCCGAGGGTGGGTGCGGCGCGGCCACCCAGGTCCCGCCGATCGGCGTTAGCCTCGGAGCATGCCCAGTGAGAACCCGCTCGGGGAGTTCCTCCGGGCCCGCCGCGAACAGGTGGGGCCCGAAGACCTCGGCCTGCCCGCGGGCGGGCCGCGCCGGGTCGCGGGGCTGCGCCGGGAAGAGGTCGCGGTGCTCGCCGGGGTCAGCACCGACTACTACGTCCGGCTCGAACAGGGCCGGGAGCGCAACCCGTCGGCGCAGGTCCTCGACGCGCTCGCGCACGGGCTGGCCCTCGACGAGGACGCCACCGCCCACCTGCACCGGCTGGCCCGGCCGGCGCCGAAACGCCGCCGCCCGCGACGGCGGGAGCAGGTCAGCCCGAACCTCCTGCGGCTGCTGGACGGCTGGCCGGACACGCCCGCGCTGGTGCTCGGCCGCTGCCTCGACGTGCTCGCGCACAACGCGCTGGGCCAGGCGCTGTTCGCCGGGCACCAGCACAGCGGCGACCTGGTCCGGCTGGTGTTTCTCGACCCGGACGCGCGCGAGTTCTACCCGGACTGGGAGCGCGTCGCCGTCAACACGGTCGGCGGCCTGCGGGCGGCCGCCGGGATCGACCCGGACGACCCGCTGCTGATCGAGACGGTCGGCGAGCTGTCGGTCAAGAGCGCGGACTTCCGCCGGCTGTGGGCCCGCCACGACATCCGGCAGAAGACGCGCGAAACCAAGCGGTTCCACCACCGGCTGGTCGGCGAGCTCGTGCTGAGCTACGAGGCGCTGACCGTCAACAGCGCGCCCGGCCAGCAGCTGGTCGTCTACCAGGCCGAGCCGGGCAGCGCGTCGGAAGCGGCACTCGCCCTCCTGGGCAGCCTCGCCGCTTCCTGAATCACCGTTTCCACAATCCACAATGGACGGAGAACTTCGTCGTGCCCGAAAACTGGTTCATCACCGGCTGTTCCACCGGTCTCGGCCGGGCGCTGGCCGAAGCCGTGCTCGCTCGCGGCCTGCGCGCCGTGGTCACGGCCCGCGACCCGGCGAGCGTCGCCGACCTGGTCGCGGAGCACGGTGACCGCGCGCTCGCCCTCCCGCTCGACGTCACCGACCACGCCCAGGTGGTCGACACGGTGAAGCAAGCGGAAAGCGCGTTCGGCCGGATCGACGTCCTCGTGAACAACGCCGGCTACGGCTACCTCGCCGCGATCGAAGAAGGTGAGGACGAGGAGATCCGGAAACTGTTCGACGCCAACGTGTTCGGACTCGCGGACGTCACCCGCGCGGTGCTGCCGGGCATGCGCGCCCGGCGGAGCGGGCACGTCGTGAACGTGTCCTCGCTCGGCGGGCTCGCCGCCTTCGGGGCCACCGGTTACTACCACGCGACGAAGTTCGCCGTGGAGGGGCTTTCCGAATCCCTCGCCGCCGAGGTCGCCCCGCTGGGGATCAAGGTGACGATCGTCGAGCCCGCCGCGTTCCGCACCAACTGGTCGGGGCCGTCGATGCGGCAGTCGGCGATCCGCATCGACGACTACGCCGAAACGGCCGGAGCGCGCCGTGCGGCGACCACCGCGACCTACGGCCGCCAGCCGGGCGACCCGGCCCGCGCGGCCGAGGCGATCCTCGCCGCCGTCGACGCCGGAGAGCCGCCGTTGCGGCTGCTGCTCGGCAAGGCCGCCTACGACATCGCTTCCGCCCGGCTCGACACCCTGCGAGCCGGTTTCGACACCTGGCGCGAGACCACCCTCGGCGCCGACTTCCCCCGAGAGGAAACCGCGTGAAGACCGTCCTCATCACCGGTGCCAGCAGCGGCATCGGGCACGCCACCGCGCTGCGCCTGGCCCGCGAAGGCCACCACGTCGTGCTCGGCGCCCGGCGCGAAGACCGCCTGACCGCGCTGGCGAAGGAGATCCACGACGCCGGCGGCACCGCCGACGTGCACCGACTGGACGTCACCGACCGCGCCGAGGTCGCCGCGTTCGCCGACACCGCCGTCGAAGCGCACGGACGGCTCGACGTCTTCGTCGCCAACGCGGGCGTGATGCCGTTGTCCCGCCTGGATTCCCGGCACGTCGAGGAGTGGGACCGGATGATCGACGTGAACGTCCGCGGCCTGCTGCACGGGATCGCGGCGGCCCTGCCGCACTTCGAGCGCCAGGGCGGCGGGCACTTCGTGACGATCGCCTCCACCGGCGCGCACGAAGTCGTGCCGACGGCCGCGGTCTACTGCGGCACCAAGTACGCGGCCCGGGCGATCACCGAAGGCCTGCGCCTCGAAGCCGGCCCCGGCATCCGCGTCACGACGGTCTCCCCCGGCGTCGTCGAGTCCGAACTGGCCGACACCATCACCGAACCGGGCGCGAAGGAGGCGATGCGCGCCTACCGCGCGGCGACGATGTCACCGGACACCATCGCCGGCGCGATCTCCTACGCGATCGGGCAGCCGGACGGCGTCGACGTCAACGAGATCGTCGTGCGGCCGACCGCGCAGCGGTGATCAGCGCTCCAGCTCGGCGATGACCCGCGGGATCTCGGCGACGAGCTCCCGCGCCAGCAGCCCGGTGCTGCCGGTGGCCGGGATCAGCCGCTGGCCGGCCACGGCGTGGACGTGCGTCGCCCACCAGGCGGCTTGGTCGAGTTCGGCGCCCCGGGCGAGGAACCCGCCGGTCAGCCCGGCCAGCACGTCCCCGCTGCCGGACGTCGCCAGCCCGACGTGACCGGAACCGTCCCGCCAGGTGCGGCCGTCGGGCGCGGCGACCACGCCCATCAGCAGCACCACCCCGCGGTAGCGCCGGGCGATCCGCACGGCCGTCTCCAGGTCGTCGACGTCCTTTTCCTCGCAGCCGTCCAGGTAGGCCGCTTCGACCCGGTTCGGGGTGAGGAGGAGCCGGCCGGCCAGCGGCTCGGCCAGCTCCGGTGCCCGGCTCAGCGCGCCGAGCGCGAACGCGTCGAGCACCACCCGCGCGTCCGGCGCG
>NZ_JAAGNB010001481.1:0-1894 GCF_010550475.1 Amycolatopsis sp. SID8362 | reverse complement strand
GCCACTGACGAGCGCGAACGTTCCCGACGTCGCGCCCGCCACCAGGCCGCCGCGCAGGTTGCCGACGTCCGGGCCCGCCTGGCCGACGATCTGCTCCGCCGCCGCGACCCGGCCGAGCAGCGCGTCCGGGGTGTTGAGCTGGACCAGCGCTCCGCGCGAAACCACCGAAACCGTGTCCGCCGCGCCCGCCAGCGCCAGGCACGCCAGCCCGAGCCACGGACTCGGCGCCAGCCCGAACACCGTCAGCGCGACGCCCCACGCGGCCGACCCCGCGAGCATCACCAGACCCGGCCGCGGCAGCCGGGTGAACGCCCCCGAGAACACCGACGCCGCCACGCCGCCGACCGCGATGGCCGAGAGGAACAAGCCCAGCGTGCGCGGGTTTCCGCCGAAGTGCTCCTCGTTGACCAGCGGGAACAGGCTGATCGGCATGGACAGGACGGTCGCGGCGAGGTCGGTCAGCAACGCCCCGCGCACGACCGGGGTCCGGACCAGGAACGCCAGTCCGTCGAGCACGCCGCGCAGGCCCGGCCGCGAGCCCTCGCCGTCGGGCCGCATGGCGGGCAGGCCGAAGACGCCGTAGAACGCCAGGCCGAAGGTGAGCGCGTCGACGACGTAGCAGCCGCCGACGCCGAGCCAGCCGAGCAGCAGCCCGCCGAGCGCCGGGCCGAGCAACATGGCGCCCTGGAAGGCGATCCGGTTCAGCGCGAGCCCCGCGGGCAGCTGCTCCGGCGGCAGCAGCCGGGGGATGAACGTGCGCCCGGCCGGCCCGCCGCCCGCGACGAAGCACGACTGGACGGCCACCAGCGCCAGCACCACGAGCACCGGCACGCCGCCCACGAACCCCTGCACGGCCAGCAGCACCGAGCAGCCGGCCTGCCCGGCCGTCATGACGAGGGCGAACTTCCGCCGGTCGACGCGGTCCACGAGCATCCCGGCGAAGAGGCCGAACACGATGAGCGGCAGGGCTTGCGCGAGCCCGACGGCACCGGTCCACACCGTGCTCCCGGTCTGGTCCCAGACCTGGAACATCACGGCGACCAGCGTCATCTGGCCACCGAAGCCGGAGAACACGCGGCCCAGCCAGAGCCGGCGGAAGGCGGGCGACGAGCGCAGCGGGGTGATGTCGACGAGGGCGCGAAGCACGAGGCAAATCGTAACAGTGCTTATACGTCTGCCGGGAGCGGCGAAGGAAGTGGTTTGGAAGTCGCGTCCGGCAGCATCGGCCACACCCCGAACGCAAGAGGAGTCACCATGAAAGCCGGTGCAATCCAAGCCGTCATCGGCACGGCCGTCCTGGGGGCGGTCGTCCTCGCACCCCCCGCCGAAGCGGCCGGAACCGGGGCCCAGACGGTGGCGGCGAGCTGCACCGCGGGCCTGTTCCGCGGCACCGTCTCGGTCACCTACCAGCTCGCGGGCCCCACCGAGTACCACCCGTCGATCGCCACCATCGGCGGCGGGCCGTACATCGGCGACTCGGCGACGTACGTCCTCGACGTCTCCTACGCCGGCGCGGACACCACCACGTCCGTCTACCGCGGCACGTTCACCGGCACGGCGGGCACGAAGCTCAGCGTGCACCTGCCCGACGACGTCAAGGTCCCGCAGGACGTCCCCAGCTACGCCTCCGTCGCGTTCGACGGCGGCGAGAGCCCCTGCACGGCCAAGGCGGAGATCAGGTAGGCCGAGCGCAGGACGGCGTCGCGCAGCAGCGCGGCGCTGTCCTGCGCTCGCGCCGGGATCAGCACGAACCCGGCGCTGGTGTGCTCGCCCCAGCCCGCCATCACGTGCGGCTCGCCGAACCCGCGGATCGGGCACGGCAGCGGCGGCGCCGCCGGCACGTGCGCGTCGCTCACCAGCAGGCTCACGTCGGCGCGTTCCGCCTGCTCGGGCA
>NZ_JAAGNB010001435.1:0-2247 GCF_010550475.1 Amycolatopsis sp. SID8362 | reverse complement strand
TCGGCGAAGTCGACGTCGAGGCGGCGCGGGCCCGGCGCACCGGCGTCTCGGAGCTGGACCGGGTGCTCGGCGGCGGCCTGGTGCCGGGCGCGGTGGTGCTGCTCGCGGGTGAGCCGGGCGTCGGCAAGTCGACACTGCTCCTCGAGGTCGCGTACCAGTGGGCGAAGACGGTCGACCGGTCGTTGTACGTCACGGGCGAGGAGTCCGCGGGGCAGGTCCGGCTGCGCGCCGAACGGACGGGCAACGTCCACGACCGGATGTACCTCGCGGCGGAAAGCGATCTTTCGGCCATCCTCGGGCACATCGACGACGTCAAGCCGGGCGTGCTGATCGTCGATTCGGTGCAGACGATGGCGTCCCCACAGGTGGAGGGCTCGCCCGGCGGGGTGACGCAGGTCCGCGCGGTGACGTCCGGCCTGGTCGCGGTGGCCAAGGAACGCGGGCTGCCGGTGGTGCTGGTGGGGCACGTCACGAAAGACGGCTCGGTGGCCGGCCCGCGCGTGCTGGAGCACCTGGTGGACGTGGTGCTGCAGTTCGAGGGCGACAAGCACTCGACGCTGCGGATGCTCCGCGGCATCAAGAACCGCTTCGGCGCGTCCGACGAGATCGGTTGTTTCGAGCTGCAGGAAGAAGGCATCGTCGGCGTCCCGGACCCGTCCGGGCTGTTCCTCAGCCACACGGCGGAGCCGGTCGCGGGCACGGCGATCACGGTGTCGCTGGAGGGCAAGCGGCCCCTGCTGGGCGAGGTGCAGGCGCTGGTGTCGTCGACATCGGCACCGCAGCCGCGGCGCGCGGTCAGCGGCCTCGATTCGGCGCGGGTGGCGATGGTCCTCGCGGTCCTGGAGAAGCGCGGCGGGCTGAAGCTGGGCGACAAGGACGTGTACACGGCCACGGTCGGCGGCATGAAGATCACCGAGCCGGGCATCGACCTCGCGGTGGTGCTGGCGCTGACGTCTTCGTTCGGCGACGTCGCTTTGTCGCCACGGCTGGTTTCGGTGGGTGAAGTCGGGCTGGCGGGGGAGATCCGCCGGGTGCCGAGCGTGAGCCGCCGGCTCGCGGAGGCGGCTCGGCTGGGGTTCACGCACGCGTTGGTGCCGCCGGATTCGGGAAAGCCGCCGGCGGGGATCCGGGTGCTGGAGGTGGCCAACGTCGCGGACGCTTTGAACGCGGCCAGCCACGCTCGCTGACGTCGGGCTGGCGGGCCGTCGCTGCCCGCCGAAGCCCCGGGTGCCGCCGAAACCGCGGCACCCCCGGCGCTCAGCCCGGTGTGCGGGTGATCGCGAACGAGTACAGCGTCTCCGGCGTTGTCCTCATCACCGGCGGGAGCGGTGCTTCCCGGCTCGTCGTGGCCACCGGCGGCGAGATCCCCGAACTCGGCGAGGTCTGGTTCGTTCTCAGCGGCGTGGTGGTCGTCGGGGTGCCGGGTGGGAAGTCCCAGGCCAGCGGCTGGGCCGTCGTCGGGTCGAGGTAGAGGCGCTGGCCCGTGTCCTTGGCGGCGATCACCGTGGCCGGGCGGCCGTCCGGGGTGTGGCCCGGGATCTCGAAGATCCCGTCGATCGCGTTGAGCGCGTCGCGCAGGGCGAAGCGGACGTCCTTGGGGGCCAGGCCGAGCTCCAGGACCATCCGGACCATCGTGAGCGACTCCGTGCCGCTGTGCTCGCGGCCGTCGTCGGTGGTGTCGATGGTGTCGAACCGCAGGCGCTTGACCAGCGTGCCCGGGTCCGGGACCAGGGAGGCGACCAGCGCGGCGTCCGGGCTCAGCCAGTTCTGCAACGGCGTGTTCCAGTGCGGCTGGACCGTCCCTGGCCCGTACGGCTCGCCGGGGAAGCGGCCGCCCGGGCCGTATTCGTCGGTGGGGGTCTGGTCGAGCCGCACCGCTTGACCGGCGGGGAGTCCCCGTACCGCGCCCGTCGACGACGTGCGGCGGTGCCACAGGTCCTTCGGGTCCGCCGGGATCCACAGCTCCACCTTGCGCTGGACCTGGACCTGCTGCCCGTTCGCCGTCTCCGGCACCCAGCTGAGCTTCTGCGCGTAGCGGAACTCGCCCGGCTCCAGCGGGCGGTCCAGGTCGGTGAGGGTCGCCGCCGGGCGGGACGGCTCCGGGTCCGACGGCCGCAGCGACGTCACCAGTGCCAGGCTGCCCGCCAGCAGGACGACGGCCGCGGCCACCGCGAGCCACCGCCAGGGTGCCTTGCGGGTTTCGGGCGGCGGGGCCTCGGTGCCGCCGGCCGCCGCCATCAGGGTCGC
>NZ_JAAGNB010001383.1:0-3012 GCF_010550475.1 Amycolatopsis sp. SID8362 | reverse complement strand
GGCCGGCTGCGCGGCCCCGGACGAGTCCGTGGAGAAGGCCGTGCGGCGGGCCGTCTCGGCGGGACACGACCTGCCGCTGCGCGCGCTGTGGCTGGTCCCGCCGGGCTCGGTGCCGCGCACTTCCAGCGGCAAGGTGGCCCGCGCCGCGGCCCGCGACCGCTGGTGGGGCGAGAATGGGCGGCATGGCTGACCCGGGCACCTACGTCGACGAGATCAAGCGCACCATCTGCTTCGCGCTGGAGATCCCGCCCGAGCGGCTGACCGACACGACGCCGTTCGACGAGCTCGGGATGACGTCCCGGCAGCGGATCCAGCTGCTCTCCCGCGTCGAGGTGACCTACGGCGTCTCGGTCGACCTCGACGAGCTCGACCGGCTGGTGGACGTCCGCGGCGTCGCCGAGGTGATCTCCGAGGCGGTCGCCGCGCAACGCCCGACCGGGTGACGGGCCAGTTCGGCAAAGCCCAGGTAGGGCGCGGGACCGGCCGCTAGACTCTGTGTGCATCTGCGACGGCACCGAATGGCGGCCGGGCGCGTCACAGTCTTGAAACCCGAGCCAGTGACTGTGGGATCGAAGGGGGCAGCGACCATGCCAGACGGGTATGCAGCGAGTTCGGAGGCGATGACGCGGGCGCAAATCCGCCTCGCGGACGCCGCCGACGACCCGGCGGCCGAAGCGAAGAAGGTCGCGCCGACCGAGATCGCCGCCGCCGACTTCGGCCGCGTGCACCAGGAGGGTTTCGGCAAGTACAAGGCCGGGATGGACGAGATCGGCGCGGGCATGACGGGGCTGTCGAACGCCCTCATGAACCTGGGCAGCGGGATCGGGACGGCCGGCTCCAAGTACACCGCGCAGGAAGCGAACGCCGGCGCGCAGGCGAACCAGGCCGGGGGTAACCGCTGATGGCTGACTGGGCGGAAATCAAGAAGGTCCTCGATGACCCGAACGTCTCCATGGACACGAAGACCAAGCTCATGGAGGAGTACGACCGCAACACCTTCAACTTCAACGACGAAGAAGAAGAGTACGCGAAGAAGTACATCGAGAACTACTCCGACGACGGCGGCAATTACGACCCGTTCGATTCGGACGACACCGACGACATCGTCAAGGAAGCGAAGACGGAGTCGGCGGCCAAGAACCAGGAACACCAGCGCCAGACCGACGAGCGCGACCAGGCGAAGAAGAACCTGGACGGGATCACCACGCCGACGCTGGGGGTCGGCGCGAAGAGCTCCGACGAGCAGCTCGACCAGGGCAACGTCGCGGTCGACCTGCTCGCGAAGTGGACCGACGAGGTCTGGAACCAGATCAAGGGCGGCGAGGGCGAGAAGAAGAATTCCCAGACGGAGCTCAAGGACAAGTTCCACGAGAACCGCGGGATCCAGTACCAGAAGTTCCTTTCCGACGCCGACGACCTGACCAAGGCGCACAAGGTCGTCGAGGACACGCTGACCAAGAGCGACACCGAGCTCCAGACCCTCTTCGGGGAATGGAAGGGCAAGGGCGCCAACGCGGCGGAAATCAAGTACGACGAGACGATCAAGCCGCACGCCAAGGAGCTTTCGCAGCAGATCGACGGCGCGGCGAAGCTGATCCCGCAGACCGTGACGCACGTCTTCGACGCCGTCAAGAAGAAGGTCGACGAGGTCCTGCAGCTGCACCGCCCGGTGATCGCCGAAGCCGACATCCCGATGGCGAAGGACGTCCTCAAGATCGCCAACGGCGACACCGAGGAGTTCGACGACTTCATGAAGGTCGCGAGCTGGATCGACGCGGTCAACGCGAAGAACAACAACCCGTCGAACCTCGCCGAGCGCCTGCAGAACGACGACTGCGGCTTCAACGACGAGAACATCGAATACGGCCGCCAGGTCACCCGCTACTGGCGCGACGGTGCTTTCGCGCGGGAGTACAAGGGCCTGATCAACGCCTTCGACGGCTCCTGCAAGACCGCCAAGGACACCATCGACCAGCAGTTCGGCGCGCTCGCGCGGTACATGGACGGCTACCGCAACCAGCTGACCGAGGCGAAGAACGACGGCGGCGGCGACAAGGGCGGGGACAAGGGCGGCAACACCGGGGGCGGCGACAAGGGCGGCAACACCGGCGGTGGCACGGGCGGCGGGACCGGCGGCGGCACCGGTGGGGGAACCGGGGGCGGCACCGGCGGTGGCGGCACGACGCCGTCGGCGACCGAGCCGCCGAAGACCGACGACCACGCGAAGCCGGAAGACGGCAAGAACCCGATCACCGGCAAGCCCCTCGAAGTCGACCCGAAGACCGGCGAGCCGTACCCGATCGACCCGAAGACCGGCGAAGCCATCAAGGACATGGACGACACCGACACGGTGTCGGTCAAGAAGGGCGACAACACGATCGAGATGTCCGAGCCCGACAAGGAGGGCAAGCAGGACATCTCCGTGGACGACGGCCACGGCCACAAGAAGGACTACCACCTCGACTGGGGTGACGACGACAAGGCCGAAGCCGGCAAGGACGGCAAGGACGGCGCCAAGGCCGACGGCAGCTTCGGCCCGCAGGGCAGCCAGGCCGGCAAGGAGGGGCAGCCCTCGGCCGACGGCAGCTACAAGCCGGGCCCGGACGGCAAGATCCACATCCAGGACGGCAACCTCAAGATCACGGCCGAGCGGCCGGAGGGCCCCGACGGCCCGACGATCGTGACCGTCGACGACGGCAAGGGCGAGCCGACCACCTACACGCTGGACGAGAAGGACGACCCCAAGGCCGACGACCTCAAGGCGGACGGCAAGGGCGACGGCAAGACCGACCCGGCGGGCTCGGAGATCAAGCACGACCCGAAGGCCGAGACCCCGCTGACGAAGGACCCGGCGCCGCCCAACCCGGACCCGGGCTTCACGCGCAGCGAAGCGGCCGGTGGCGGGGCGAGCGGGTTCAGCGCCCCGGGCGGTGTCGACGTCGGCGGTGACATCGGAGGCGGCGGCAGTGTCGGCGCCGAGCCCGCCGTGGCGACGGCCGAAGCGGGCGGCGG
>NZ_JAAGNB010001337.1:0-1100 GCF_010550475.1 Amycolatopsis sp. SID8362 | reverse complement strand
GCGGGCAGCGCCTGCATGAGCGCGCCACGCGCGGCGACCAGCCGGGCGGCGTCGGCCAGCGAGAACACCCCGGCGACGTGCGCGGCGGCCAGCTCGCCGACCGAGTGCCCGGCGACGAAGCCCGGCCGCACCCCCGCGGCCTCGAACAGCCGGAACAGCGCCACTTCGAAGGCGAACAGCGCGGCTTGGGTGTAGCCGGTCCGGTCGACGTCGTCGTCGAGGACGACGCCGGCCAAGGGCCGGTCGAGCAGGCCGTCGAAGGCCCCGCAGGTCTCGGCGAAGGCCGCCGCGAACGCCGGGAAGGCTTCGGCCAGCTCCCGGCCCATCCCGGCCCGCTGGCTGCCCTGCCCGCTGAACAGGAACGCGAGCGCTCCCCGCTCCGAAACCCGGCCGCGGACGATCTCGTGGGCGCTGCCACCGCCGGAAAGAGTGCGCAGCCCGTTCAGGAGCGCCGCGCGGTCACGGCCGACGACGACGGCCCGGTGTTCGTGGTGCCTGCGGGTGGTGGCCAGGGAGAACGCGGTGTCGACGACGTCCACTTCGGACATTTCCCGGACCCGGGACGCTTGGTCCCGCAGCGCTTCCGGCGTGCGGGCGGAGAGCAGGAACGGCAACGCGTGCGGGACGTCCGGGGCCGTGTTCTCCCGCGCGGGCGGCTCCTGCACGACGAGGTGGCAGTTGGTCCCACCCATGCCGAACGACGACACCCCGGCCACGAGCGGGCGACCGGGCTCGGGCCAGTCCGACAACGACGTCTGGACCCGCAAACCCAGTTCCGCCAGCGGGATCGCCGACGTCTCGAACCCCGGCGTCGGCGGCAGTTCCCGGTGCCGTAGCGCGAGGACCACCTTGACCAGCCCGGTGATCCCGGCCGCGGCTTCGGTGTGGCCGACGTTCGCCTTCGCGGACCCGACGGCAAGCGGCGCGTCCGGGCGGCCGAGGACCCGGCCCAGCGCGGCGGCCTCGACGGGGTCGCCCGCCTTGGTGCCGGTGCCGTGCAGCTCGACGTACTGGACCGCCCGCGGGTCGAGGCCTTCGTAGGCCCGACGCAGGACTTCGGCCTGCCCGTCGGCGTCCGGCGCGGTGAGGCCGGCGCCGCC
>NZ_JAAGNB010001284.1:0-3318 GCF_010550475.1 Amycolatopsis sp. SID8362 | reverse complement strand
CGCAGCGAAACCGCCGCCGCCTGGAGGTCGTTGCCCAGCAGGAGCGCCAGCTGGCGCGGGTCGCCCGAGGCCAGCGCCTCGACGACCGGGGTGTGCGACCCGATCCGCGGCGGGTTGCCCGCCGCGCGCAGCCGGTCCAGCTCCTTGAACACCTTCGGCGTCGACAGCCCTTCGGAGTCGAACGCCAGCACCCAGTGGAACGTGTGCCGCGACAGCACCGGGACGAGGTGCTCGCCGCGGCCGGTGCCCAGCGCGGTGCCGCCGTAGAGCGCGAACGGGACGTCGCTGCCCAGCTCCGCCGCGATGCCGGCCAGCTCGTCGCGCGTGACGTCGAGGTTCCAGAGCGACGCGAGCCCGACCAGGGTCGCCGCCGCGTCGGCGCTGCCGCCCGCCATGCCGCCGGCGACCGGGATGCCCTTGCGCAGCACCACCCGGACCTTCGGCTCGCCGGTGCGCCCGACGTGCGCGGACAGCGCTTCGACCGCCCGCCAGGCCAGGTTTTCCGGCCCGGTCGGGACGGCGCCCTCACCCTCGCCGTAGACCTCGATGCCGGGCTCGTCGGTGACCGCGACGGTCACTTCGTCGGTCAGCGACAGCGCCTGGAACACGGTCACCAGCTCGTGGTAACCGTCTTCGCGCAGGTCGTCGACCGAAAGGTGCAGGTTGACCTTGGCCGGGACCCGGACGGTGACTGGGGGCGGAACTACGGCGAGCACCCGACCAGCCTACGTGTCCGCGTTCCGACCAGGAGAAAGGATGTC
Source organism: Amycolatopsis sp. SID8362 (assembly GCF_010550475.1). Taxonomy (NCBI): domain Bacteria; kingdom Bacillati; phylum Actinomycetota; class Actinomycetes; order Pseudonocardiales; family Pseudonocardiaceae; genus Amycolatopsis; species Amycolatopsis sp. SID8362. The sequence goes on along the minus strand of NZ_JAAGNB010001284.1, from coordinate 2,557 downwards.
GAGCCCGACGGCGAGCGCGACGTCCGGCGGGGTTTCCGGGCCGCCTTCGGTGCTGGTGAGCTGCACGGCGACCAGCGCGAGCCGCGCGCGCAGGCTCGCTTCGGGGGTGTCGGACCCGCCGCACAGCAGGTCGTGGAGGCGGAGCATCCGGTCGGCGAGGCCGGCGCCCGCGGCGATGGCCTTCAACGCCGTCGCGTTGCGCTGCACCAGGCCGATGACCGGGCCGAACCGGCGCTCGACCAGCCCGGCGTACTCGGTGAGCAGCGCCTCGGGCCGGGTTTCGCGCTCGAGGAGGTCGTCGAGCGCCGCGCCCCAGTCCTCGAGGAGGCTGGTGACGATGTCCTCCTTCGTGCGGAAGTGGTAGTACAGCGCGGCTTTCGTCACTTCCAGGCGCTCGGCGATCTCCCGCAGCGAGCTGCCCTCGTACCCCTGCTCGGCGAACAGTTCGAGCGCGACGCGCTGGATGCGTTCGCGCGTGTCGGTGCGCCGCCCGGCCATGCCCCGCTCCTCAACTTACTTGACGGCCGACTAGTAATCACTTAGCTTGGCATTGCTTGTCGGCCGACAAGCAATGCATCCACAGCTTACCCCGGGGGTTCACCATGACCACGATCGCGCCACCGCGCGTCGCGGGCCGCTGGCTCGCGCTCGCCGCACTGGGCCTGGCCCAGCTGATGGTCGTGCTCGACACGACCGTCGTGAACATCGCCCTGCCCTCGGCCCAGCGCGCGCTGGGCCTGTCCGACACCGGCCGCCAGTGGACGATTTCGGCGTACACGCTGGCGTTCGGCGGTCTCCTGCTGCTCGGCGGCAGGCTGGCCGACCGGCTCGGCCGCCGCACCACCCTGCTCGCCGGCATCGCCGGGTTCGCGGTGGCCTCCGCGGTGGGCGGCGCGGCCCCGTCGGGCGGCTGGCTGATCGGGGCACGGGCGGCGCAGGGCGTGTTCGCCGCGCTGCTGGCGCCGTCGACGATGTCGCTGCTGACGCTCACCTTCACCGACCCGCGCGAACGCGGGAAGGCGTTCGGGATCTTCAGCGCCATCATGATGTCCGGCTCCGCGCTGGGCCTCACCGTCGGCGGCGCGCTGACGCAGTTCCTCGACTGGCGCTGGAGCCTCTACGTCAACGTGCCGATCGCCGTGCTCGCCGGGCTGGGCGCCTGGTTCGCCGTGCCGCCGACGGCCGCGCACCGCGAAACCCGGCTGGACTGGACCAGTGCGGCGCTCAGCTGCGGTGGCGTCGTGCTGCTCGTGCACGCACTGTCCGAAGTGGCCACTCAGGGATTTTCGGTGCCGGTAATCGGTTTCCTCGCGCTTTCGGTGGCACTGCTCGGCTGGTTCGTGGCCCGGCAGGCCCGGCACCCGCACCCGCTGCTGCCGCTCGCGGTGGTGCGCGACCGCGCCCGCGCCGTCGCCTACCTGACGGTCGGGGCGGCGTCGTTCGGCGCGTTCGGGATGTTCCTGTTCCTGACCTACCAGCTGCAGGTCGTGATGGGCTACGGCGCGCTCGCCGCGGCGCTGGCCTTCCTGCCGACGCTGGGGGCGAACATGCTGACGTCGACGCAGCTTTCGGGACGGCTGCTCCCGCGCGTCGGCCCGCGGCCGCTGCTGGCGGGCGGGTTGTTCGTGCTGGCCTGCGGGCTCGTGGCGGCCACGCGGTTGACGCCGGACGCGTCCTACGCCGCGGTCGTCCTGCCGATGCAGCTGCTGCTCGGCGTCGGGGCCGGGCTGTGCATGCCGGTGGTGCTGAACGTCGCGACCCGCGACGTCGGCGCGCGGGACGCGGGCGCGGCCTCGGCGTTCGTGACGACGTCGCAGCAGGTGGGCGCCTCGCTCGGCACCGCGGCCCTGAACACGATCGCCACGGCGGCCTCGGCGGGCCTCACCACGCCGTCGGCGATCGTCCACGGCTACACGACGGCGTCAGCCTGGGCGGCGGCGATCGTCGGCGCGGCCGCCCTCACCGCGTTCCTGGCCCTCCCGCGCGGCACCCGGTAAAAGCCGTGAAGGCCTCCTTACCGGCTTTTATGCCCGGTAAGGAGGCCTTCACGGCGTTCGGCGTTGGGGGTGTCGGAGGGGTCTGGTAGAGATCTCGGCGTGAGCAGTTCCGAGCCCGCCGCCCTCTGGGAGCTCCCGGAGAAGCCGCCTTCGCCCAAGGCGGCGCCCTCGCGCGCCCGGAAACCGCCGAAGCCCGGCGCGAAGGCCAAGGGCGCGCAGTCGCCCGCGCCGGAGCGACCGGTCGCGCGGATCGTCGTCGACATCCCCCTGGCCCACCTGGACCGCACGTTCGACTACCTCGTGCCCGAGAAACTGCACGAGACCGCCGTGCCGGGTTGCCGCGTCCGTGTCCGGTTCGCCGGCCAGCTCGTCGACGGCTACGTCATCGAGCGCGGCGAATCCAGCGAGTACGACCGGAAGCTGGCGTTCCTGGACCGCGTGACGTCGGCCGAGCCGGTGCTGCCGCCGTCGTTGCACGCGCTGTGCCGGGCGGTGGCCGACCGCTACGGCGGCACGCTGTCGGACGTCCTGCGCCTGGCGATCCCGCCGCGCCACGCCAA
>NZ_JAAGNB010001231.1:0-7905 GCF_010550475.1 Amycolatopsis sp. SID8362 | reverse complement strand
GGCCGCGCGCTCGGGGTGGCGGGCCCGATCGTGGTGCACGAGCCGTCGACGCGGGCGTCGACCCGGGCCCTGCTGGCACTGGTCGGCGCGGTGAGCGGCCGTCCGGTGCGGCTGCTGTTCCTCGACGTCCCGGCGGAGCAGGCGCTGGAAGGGCAACGCCGTCGTGGCCGGGTCGTGCGGCCGCGGTCGTTCGCGCGCCACGTGCGGCGGGTGGGGAAGTGGCGGGAGGAGCTGCTCGCGGAGCGGGTTCCGGCGGGGTGGCGCAGCGTCCAGGTGATCGACCGCTCGCGCGCGGGACGGACCCGGCTGGTGGCCAAGGTGCTCGCGGAGCTGCCTTGCTGAGCGCCGGGTGACCGCGGAGGCCGGGTGTGGGCCGGTTCGAACGTAGTGAATGACTCATTCCTGTCGTCAGACGACGTGAATGAGTCATTCACGGCGGTCGGAGCTGGGCGTGAGCGATCCGCCGGCGCCACGGGAGCAAGGAAACCCGGCACCCACCCCAGTTGGTCTGGACATTTTACATATTGGTCTAGACAATATCGGGTATCTCCCCGACTGGAGGACCCGATGAGGCGTTCCAGACTGTCCGCAACCCTCGCCGCCCTGGTACTGGCGTTCTCCGGTCTCGTGACCGGGAACGCCGAAGCGGCCAACCTCCTCGCCAACCCCGGTTTCGAAGCCGGTTCGCTCTCCGGCTGGACGTGCTCCGGTGCCACCACCGTCAGCACGCCCGTGCACGGCGGCAGCTACGCCCTCGCCGCCACGCCGGTCGGTGCCGACTACGCCCAGTGCTCCCAAACCGTGTCCGTTCAGCCGAACACCACCTACACCGTTTCCGCCTGGGTGCGCGGGAATCCCGTCTACCTCGGCATCACCGGCGGCGCCTCCACCTGGTCCGGCAACGCGAGCGCCTACAACCAGCTGCAGCTCACCTTCACCACCGGCAACCAGACCTCCGCCCAGCTCTACCTCCACGGCTGGTACGGCGCCGGCACCTACTACGCCGACGACGTCGTCCTCGACGGCCCCGGCGGCAACACCCCCGGCACGCCAGGTGCGCCCGGCGTACCGGCCACCGGCAGCATCACGGCGAACTCCATCGCCCTCAGCTGGGGCGCGAGCGCCGGCACCGTGACCGGGTACCGCGTCTACGAAGGCAGCACCGTCGTCGCCACGGCGACCGGGACCAGCGCCACCATCTCGGGACTGAAGGCCTGCGAAACCCACAGCTACGCCGTCGCCGCCTACAACAGCGCCGGTGAGTCGCCGAAGTCCGCCACCACCAGTGCGACCACCACCGGGTGCGTCGACACCGGGCTGCCCAAGCACGCGCTCGTCGGCTACCTGCACGCCAGCTTCGCGAACGGCTCCGGCTACGTGCGGATGGCCGACGTGCCCGCCGCCTGGGACATCATCGATCTCGCCTTCGGGGAGCCGACTTCCGTCACCTCGGGCGACATCCGCTTCAACCGGTGCCCGGTCGCGGAGTGCCCGAACGTCGAGAGCGACGCCGACTTCATCGCCGCCATCAAGGCGAAGCAGGCGCAGGGCAAGAAGGTCGTCATCTCCATCGGCGGGCAGAACGGCCAGGTGCAGCTGACCTCCACCGCCGCGCGAGACACGTTCGTCAGCTCCGTCTCCGCGATCATCGACAAGTACGGTCTGAACGGCCTCGACATCGACTTCGAGGGCCACTCGCTGTCGCTCAACGCCGGGGACACCGACTTCCGCAACCCGACCACGCCGGTGATCGTCAACCTGATCTCCGCGCTGAAGACGCTCAAGGCCAAGTACGGCTCGGGTTTCGTGCTGACGATGGCGCCGGAGACGTTCTTCGTGCAGGTCGGCTACCAGTTCTACGGCGGCACGAGCGCCGGGGACGCGCGGACCGGCGCCTACCTGCCGGTGATCCACGCGCTGCGGGACTCGCTCACCGTGCTGCACGTCCAGGACTACAACTCCGGGCCGGTCATGGGGCTGGACAACCAGTACCACAACATGGGCGGCGCGGACTTCCACATCGCGATGACCGACATGCTCAAGGCCGGGTTCAGCGTCGCGAACACCGGCCAGTTCTTCCCCGGGCTGCGGCCGGACCAGATCGCGATCGGCCTGCCCGCCGCGGTCAGCGCGGGCAACGGCTACACCTCGCCCGCGGACGTCCAGACGGCCGTCAACTGCCTGGTCAAGGGCAGTGGCTGCGGCTCGTACACGCTGCGCGGCGGCACGTCGCCCGCGCTGCGCGGGCTGATGACCTGGTCGATCAACTGGGACAAGTACTACAACTGGGAGTTCCAGAACAGCCACGAGCCGTTCCTGAACTCGCTGCCGTGACGCGTCGCGGTGTGCCCCGCCCCGAGGGTGGGGCACACTGCCTGACGTGGTGAAACGCGACTCCGTGCTGACGCGCGTCGTCCGGATCTTCGAGACCTTCGAGCCGGACGCGCCCGCGCTGCGCGTCACCGACATCGCGCGGCGGACCGGGCTGCACGTCGCGACCGCGTCGCGGCTGATCGAGGAGCTGGTCGGGCACGGCTGGCTCCGGCGCGACACCGATCGGAGGGTCCGGGTGGGCGTCCGGCTTTGGGAGCTGGCTTCGCGCGCTTCCCCGACGCTGGGGCTGCGCGAGGCGGCGCTGCCGTTCATGGAGGACCTGCACGCCGTCGTCGGGCACCACACGCAGCTCGCCGTGCTGGAGGACCGCGAAGTCCTGTTCGTCGAACGGCTTTCCGCGCCCGGCGCGGTCGTCAACGTGACGCGCGTGGCCGGGCGGCTGCCGCTGCACGCGTCGTCGTCCGGGCTCGTGCTGCTCGCCCACGCGCCCGCCGACCTGCAGGAACAGGTGCTGGCCGGCCCGCTCGGCGCGTTCCGCCGGACCACGCTGACCGAGCCGGCGCGGCTGCGGCGCTTCCTCGCCGACGTCCGGCGGGACGGCTACGCGTACTGCGCGGGCTTCATCGACGAGGAGACCACGGGGATCGCCGTCCCGCTGCGGGGACGCGGCGGCGACGTCGTCGCGGCGCTGTCGGTGATCGTGCCCAACGACGACTCGGCGCGGATGCAGATCCCGGCGTTGCGCGCGGCTGCCCGCGGAATCTCGCGGACACTCTCTCACTGAATGAGAGTCCGGTGGTGGGCGCCGGGCGGTGCGGGGGATGCTCGGGGCCTCTTCCACGCGAAAGGACGTTGCCGTGCGCACCCAGGTCGCCATCGTCGGCGCCGGCCCGGCCGGGCTGCTGCTGTCCCACCTGCTCGGCCTCGAAGGCATCGACTCGGTGCTGCTCGAACGGCAGACCCCGGACTACGTCCAGGCCCGCATCCGCGCGGGCATGCTCGAGGCGGGCACCGTCGGCCTCCTGCGCGACGCCGGGCTCGGCGCCCGGCTCGACGTCGAGGGCATGGAACACCGGGGCATCCACCTGCAGTGGCCCGGCGAGCGCCACCACCTGGACTTCGTCGACCTCGTCGGCCGGTCCGTGACGATCTACGGGCAGACCGAGATCACCAAGGATCTGATGGCCGCGCGGGAGAAGGCCGGCCGCCCGGCGTACTACTCGGCCACCGACGTCACCCTCCACGACGTCACCGGGCAGCCGCACGTGACGTTCGTGGACGAGGCCGGCCGGGCACAGCGCGTCGACGCGGACGTCGTCGTCGGCTGCGACGGCTTCCACGGGCCGAGCCGGGCGTCGATCCCGGACGCCGGGATCTGGGAGCGCGCCTACCCGTTCGCCTGGCTGGGGGTGCTGGCCGACGTCGCGCCGTCGGCCGACGAGCTGATCTACGCCTGGCACCCGGATGGTTTCGCGATGCACAGCATGCGCTCGCCGCGGGTGAGCCGGTTCTACCTGCAGGTGGCGCCGGACGAGGACATCGCCGCGTGGAGCGACGACCGGATCTGGGACGCGCTCGCCACCCGGCTGGGGCACCCCGGGTGGGCGCTGGAGACGGGGCCGATCACCGAGAAGAGCGTGCTGCCGATGCGCAGCTTCGTCGCGACGCCGATGCGGCACGGGAACCTCTACCTCGCCGGGGACGCCGCGCACATCGTGCCGCCGACCGGGGCGAAGGGCCTGAACCTGGCGGTCGCGGACGTCGCCCTGCTGGCGAAGGCGCTGACCGCGTCCCTGAAGGACGGCCGCGACGAACTAGTCGACGCGTACTCGGACACCGCGCTGCGGCGGGTCTGGCGCTGCACGCACTTCTCGTGGTGGATGACGTCGATGCTGCACCGCCACGGCGACGACTTCGACGGCCAGCTCCAGCTGGCCCAGCTCCGCCGCACGGTGACGTCGGCGGCCGCGGCGACCGAGCTCGCGGACAACTATTCGGGGTTGCCGCTGTAAGCACCGATTCCTTTCCGGTTCGCGCGGTGTCCAACTCTCGGCAGCACCGCAACCGAGCCGCGAGGAGTCCCGAGTGCGCGTCGAAACCCCGCCCACACCGGCGGTACCCGAGGTAGGAGCAGCGAAGCGAAGGTGGGTCCTGGCGATCACCTCGGTCGCTTCGATGATGGTCGTGCTCGACGCGCTCGTCGTGGCGACCGCCCTCACCGCGATCAAGGCCGGCACCGGCGCGTCGGTCGCCGAGCTGGAATGGACGGTCAACGCCTACGGCCTGAGCTTCGCCGTGCTGCTCATGACGGCCGCGGCCGCCGGGGACCGGTGGGGACGGCGGCGGGTGTTCGTGGCAGGCGTCAGCGTGTTCGCGCTGGCCTCGCTGGTCTGCGCCGTCGCGCCGGACGCCGGCACCCTGATCGCCGGCCGGGTGCTGCAGGGCGCCGGCGCCGCGTTCGTCATGCCGCTCGCGCTGGCGCTGCTGGGAGCCGCGTTCCCGCCGGAGCTGCGGCCGAAGGCGCTCGGCGTCTTCGCGAGCGTGAGCGGGCTGGCGGTCCCGCTCGGGCCGCTGCTGGGCGGCGCCGTGGTGGCGGGCATCTCGTGGCCGTGGATCTTCTGGATCAACGTCCCCGTCGGCGCGGTGCTGGCCGTGCTCGCCCTGACCCGGGTCGAGGAGAGCCACGGGCCCGATCGCGCCCTCGACGTGCCGGGTCTGCTGCTGGCCGGCGCCGGTTCCTTCGGGGTCGTGTGGGGACTGGCGCAGGTCGGCACCGCGAGCTGGGTGGGCGTCGCCGGACCGGTCGTGGCCGGGCTGGCCGCGTTCGGCGGGTTCGTCGTCTGGCAGCGGCGGGCCGCGCACCCGATGCTCCCGCTGGGGCTGTTCCGCTCGCGCCGGTTCTCGGCGGGCAACGCGGTGATCTTCTTCCACTGGGCCTCCGCGCTGGGCGCGACGTTCTTCATGGCCCAGTTCCTGCAGGAAGGGCTCGGGTACGGGCCGCTGGCCGCCGGGGCCGGGCTGGCGCCGTGGGGGCTGACCACCGTGGTCGTCCCGCAGCTGGCGGGACGCCTGGTCGGCCGGTTCGGCGAGCGGCCGTTCATCGTCGCCGGCCTGGGCCTGCACGGGCTCGCCATGCTCTGGATCGCCGCGGTCGCCGGCCCGGCGAGCACGTACTGGGCGCTCGTCGCGCCGCTGGTGCTGTCGGGCACGGGCATCGCGATGTGCCTGCCAGCCGTGCAGAGCGCGGTGCTGACTTCGGCCGGGCCGCGGTTCCTCGGCAAGGCTTCCGGCGCGTTCAGCGCGATGCGCCAGCTCGGCGGGGCCTTCGGCGTGGCCGTCCTGGTCGCCGGGTTCTCGCTGGCCGGCGGCTACGCGTCGCCGCACGCGTTCACCGGCGGGTTCACCGCCGCCGTCGTCCTCAGCGCCGTCCTCGCCGCCGCCGGCGTGCTGGCCGGCTGTTTCGTCCCGCGTCGCGAACCGAAGGAGAACTGAACCATGACCGACCTGAAAGCCCACGCCGACCTGCTGCGCGAACTGCACCACGGCGAGCTGCTGGTGCTGCCGAACGCCTGGGACGAAGCCAGCGCGGAACTGGTCGTCGAGACCGGGTTCCCCGTGGTGGCGACGTCCAGCGCCGCCGTGGCCGACGTGCTCGGGTACCAGGACGGCGAAGCGGCGCCGTGGAAGGAGATGTTCGCGGCGGCCGCCCGGATCGCGCGTGCGGTGCCCGTCCCGGTGACCGTCGACGCCGAAGCCGGCTACGGCCTGGCGCCTCGTGAACTCGTGGACCGGCTCGTCGAAGCCGGGGCGGCCGGCTGCAACCTCGAGGACACCGACCACCGCGCCGGGGGGCTGCGGGACGCGGAAGCGCACGCGGACTGGCTGGCCGAAGTGCGCGCGGCCGCCGACGCGAGCGGGGTCCCGCTCGTCGTCAACGCGCGGATCGACGTCTTCCTGCCGCCCGCCGGGGTGCCCGAGGCGGACCGGGTGGCGGAGGCCGTCCGGCGTGCCCGCAGTTACCGGGAAGCGGGCGCGGACTGCGTGTACCCGATCGGGGCGCCCGGCGAGGCGCTCGGCCGGCTGGTTTCCGAAGTCGGCGGGCCGGTCAACGGCAACACGAATCCGGCACTGGACCTGGCCGGCCTGGCGGCGCTGGGCGTGGCGCGGGTGTCGTTCGGACCCCGGTTCTACCGCTCGGGCTTCGCCGGGATGAGGGATGCTTTGGAGGCCATCCAGGAGCGGGGAGTACGCGATGTCAGCTGAGGCGATGCCACTGGCCGGGAGCGCGCGGCTGCGGGACGAGTTCGACGCGCTCCGCCCCGCGCTGCTCGCCCACTGCTACCGGATGACGGGGTCCTACCAGGACGCCGAAGACGTCGTCCAGGAGACGTACCTCCGGGCCGCGCGCGGGGTCAGTGCCTTCGAGGGGCGCTCGTCGCTCAAGACCTGGCTGTACCGGATCGCGACCAACACCTGCCTCACCGAGCTGAAGCACCACAGCCGGCGGATGCTGCCCGCCGGGCTGGGGGCGCCCTCGAGCGATCCCGACGTCCGGGTGTTCGGGGCCGGCGCGCTCGCGTGGCTCGAGCCGCTGCCCGACGCGGTCCTCGGCGACCCGGGGGAGGTCGTCGTCCGGCGCGAGTCGGTGCGGCTGGCGCTGATCGCGGCGCTGCAGCACCTGCCGGCGCGGCAACGGGCGGCGTTCCTGCTCCGGGAGGTGCTGTCGTGGTCCGCCGCCGAAATCGCGGAGACGCTCGACGTCAGCGTGCCCGCGGTGAAGAGCCTGCTGCAGCGGGCCCGGCAGCGGCTCGACGAGCTGGACCTCGACGCGGCGCCCCCGGACCAGGAAGTCGAACGGGCGTTGCTCGACCGCTACGTCGCGGCGTTCGAGGCACAGGACACCGCGGCCATCCGGACCGTCATCCACGACGACTTCAGCCTCGAAGCCGTGCCGCACCCGGTGTGGTTCAAGGGCGTGAGCGTGTGCCTGCCGTTCCTGGAGCGCTACGCCTTCCGGGCGGACCAGGGGGTCCGGCTGCGGCCTACGCGCGCCAACGGCCAGCCCGCCGCGGGCAGCTACCGCGCCGACGACGCGGGAATCCTGCGCGCGGAGGGGCTGTGGGTGTTCACGGCGACCGGGGACCGCTTGTCGCGCGCGGTCAAGTTCCCCGGCCCGTCGTTGGTCACGGCCGCGGGGCTGCCGGCGTCGCTGGCTTGACCCACGGAGTCCACGCGAGGAGAGCAACCAGACCGGTCAGTATGAACACCGGCCCGAGCCCGATGCCCGCGGCGGCCGCACCGGCCAGGGGACCGGCCGCGGTCTGCCCGGCGCCGAGCCCGACGTACGACCAGGTGACGCCGCGGGCGGGCCGCTCGGGTGACACCCGGGCGGCCCAGACGATGCACAGGCCGGTCAACGCCATGTACGTGCTGCCGAAGAGCGCACTGGACACGAGGGCGCCGACCAGCCCGAGGCCGGGCACGGCGAGGAGGGCGAGACCGGCCGCGGCGAGCGTCCAGGTCGCGAGGTTGGCGGCCGGGAGCCCGACGCGTTCGACGACCCGGCCGGCC
>NZ_JAAGNB010001176.1:0-5259 GCF_010550475.1 Amycolatopsis sp. SID8362 | reverse complement strand
CGCACCGCCCGCGCGCACGCCCTGCGCCTGCGGCTGAGCCTCGACGGCGACGCGCCCGCCGAGCCGGGCGGGCTCGAACACCGCCTCGGCGCGCTGGCGGTCGAGATGACGGCGGACGGCCTGCGCGTCGACCTCGTCGTGCTCGCGAAGCCCGCCGACGTGCCCGAAGCCGTCGTCAACGCGCTGCACGACGCCACCCGCGAAGCACTGCGAAACACCCTGAAGCACGCGAAAACCGCCAGAGCCGTCGTCTGCCTCGAAGCGCGCGAAGGCGTCGTCACGGTGTCCGTGCGCGACCACGGGACGGGCTTCGACCCGGGCGCCCGCCGCGCCGGGTTCGGCATCGACAACTCGATCCACGCGCGCCTGGCTGAGATCGGCGGCGCCGCGCGCATCGATTCGGCGCCCGGGCAGGGCACCCGCGTCGTGCTGACCGCGCCGTTAGAGCTGCGTTTCGCCGTCGGGTGAGTCCCGCCACTGGGCGAACGGGCGGTCCAGCGACCACTTGCCGTCCTGCTCCTCCAGCACGCGGTACTCGCAGGTCCCGGGGTTGGACAGCGACTCGAACAGCTCGATGCTCCAGCCGAAGAGACGGCGGCAGAGCAGCCGCAGCGTGAGCCCGTGCGACACGATCAGCACCGTCTCGGGGTGACTTTCGTCGCGCAGGCGCAGGTCCGAGAGGAACGCCGCGACGCGGTCGTCGACGTCCGCGCCCGACTCGCCGAACGGCAGCCGGTAGAAGAAGTGCCCGAACTCGTTGCGCCGCGCCTTCTGGATCTCCTGGTCGGCCGGGTCCTGGAGGTTGCCCCAGTCCTGCTCGCGCAGCCGCGGCTCCTGCAGCAGCCGCTCGCACGACGCCCGGATGTCCAGCAGCCGCAACGTTTCCCGCGTGCGCAGGTACGGGCTGACGTAGACGGCGGGGCGCTCGCCGTCGAGGAGCCGGGCGATCTCCGGACCCGCGGCGAGGGCTTCCCGCTCGCCCTTCGCCGTCAGCGGCAGGGCGTGGTCGGGGATCCGCGTGTAGGCGAGTTCGTCGACGTTGCCGAGCGACTCGGCGTGCCGCAGCAGGATCATCTTCACGCTCCCATCCTGCCCGTCACACCGGCCTGACCGGGGCGGGCATACCCTCAGGGGCGTGTCCGAGCAGTCCGTGAAGGAACCCGACGTCCCCACGCAGCGCCGGGCGAGCGTGCTGCCCCTGCTCTCGGTCGGCGTGCTGCTGGCCGCCGTCGTCGCGGTCGGGCTGATCGCCCTCACCGGCGGCGCCGGGTACGTCATCGCCGGCCTGCCCGATCCGGGCCTGGTCACGCAGTACGGCGTCACGGTCGTGCGCGTGCTGTCGGAGTCCGCTTCGGTGATCTGCGTCGGGTCGCTGCTGCTGGCCGCGTTCCTGGTGCCGCCGCAGAAGTCCGGCACGCTCGGTCCCGAGGGCTACGGCGCCCTGCGCGCGGCGGGGATCGCCGCCTGGGTGTGGTTCGCCGCCGCGCTGCTGTCGGTCGCCTTCACCGCCGCCGACACCGCCGGGAAGCCGTTCGGCGACATCCTGGACCCGCAGACGCTGCTCGACCTCGTCGGCGCCATCGAGCAGCCGAAGGCCTGGCTGTGGACGGCGCTGATCGCGGTCCTCGTCGCGCTCGGCTGCCGGCTCGCGCTCACCTGGGGCTGGACGGCGGTGCTGTTCGCGCTCGCCGTCGTCGGCCTGGTCCCGGTCGCGGTCACCGGGCACTCCGCCAGCGGCGGCTCGCACGACGTCGCCACCAACAGCCTGCTGTTCCACCTGGTCGCCGCGGCGCTGTGGGTCGGCGGGCTGATCGCGCTGCTGGCGCTCGGCTACCGGCGCGGGAACCACCTCAGCCTGGCCGCGCGGCGGTTTTCGCGGCTGGCGCTGGTCTGCTGGATCGTGATGCTGCTCTCCGGCGTGGTCAACGCGCTGGTCCGGATCGGCCTGAACGACCTCTTCACCACCGACTACGGCCTGCTGGTCGTCGCCAAGACCGTCGCGCTGCTGCTGCTCGGGGTGTTCGGCCACCAGCAGCGCGAAAAGGGCGTCGCGAACCTCGTGGACGGCAAGGGCGGCGGGCAGCTGCTGCGCCTCGCTTCCGTCGAGATCGTGATCATGTTCGTCACGATCGGGATCGCGTCCGGGCTCGCGCGGACGCCGCCACCGGCGGACGCGATCACCCAGCCCTCCACCACCGAACTCCTGATCGGCTACGACCTCGACGGCCCGCCGACGCTGTGGCGGCTGCTCTTCGACACCCGCTTCGACCTCGTCTACGGCGTCCTGGCGCTCGTCATGGGCGGGCTCTACCTGGCGGGGGTCCGGCGGCTGCTGCGCCGGGGCGACAGCTGGCCGGTCGGCCGCACGGTCGCCTGGGTCAGCGGCTGCGTGGTGCTGCTCATCGCGACGTCGTCCGGCATCGGCCGGTACGCGCCCGCGATGTTCAGCGTCCACATGGGCAACCACATGCTGCTGTCGATGGTGGCGCCGGTGCTGTTCGTGCTCGGCGGCCCGGTGACGCTCGCCCTGCGCGCGCTGCCCGCCGCGGGCAAGGAGAACCCGCCGGGGCCGCGCGAGTGGCTCGTGGCCTTCGTGCACTCCCCGGTGTCGCGGTTCCTGACCCACCCGGTCGTCGCGCTGCTGCTGTTCGTCGGCTCGTTCTACGCGCTGTACTTCTCCGGCCTGTTCGACAACGCGCTGAACTACCACTGGGCGCACCTGGTGATGAACGGGCACTTCCTGCTCGCCGGGTACGTCTTCTACTGGCCGGTGATCGGCGTCGACCCGGCGCCGCGGCGGATCCCGTACCTCGGCAGGCTCGGCATGATGTTCGCCGCGATGCCGTTCCACGCGTTCTTCGGCGTGATCCTGATGAGCAAGCAGACCGTCATCGGGCAGGCGTTCTACAGCCAGCTGCACCTGCCGTGGGTGGCCGACCTGCTCGCCGACCAGCGGCTCGGCGGCGGCATCGCCTGGGCCGCCGGTGAGGTCCCGGTGCTGCTGGTGCTGATCGCGCTGCTGGTGCAGTGGTCGCGCCAGGACGAGCGCGAGGCGAAGCGGCGCGACCGGCGCGAAGAGGTCACCGGCGACGAAGAGCTGAACGCCTACAACGCGATGCTCAAGAACCTCGCGGAGGGCAAGCGACCCTCGGGGTCCAGTTGAGGTTGAGGGCCCGTCCGGGCGCCCGAAAAGCACGCTCGCGGTGATCCGGGCCTGACAATCGGTAGTCCGGTGGTGACCGGCGTCGAGACGCGATCAGGCGCGCTCTACGATCGTGGGTATGGCCGAGTTCATCTACACCATGAAGAAGGTGCGCAAGACCGTCGGGGACAAGGTCATCCTCGACGACGTCAGCACCGCGTTCTACCCCGGCGCCAAGATCGGCGTGGTCGGGCCGAACGGTGCCGGTAAGTCCACCGTTCTCAAGATCATGGCGGGGATCGAGCAGGCCAGCAACGGCGAGGCGTTCCTCCAGCCCGGTGCTTCCGTGGGCATCCTCATGCAGGAGCCGGAGCTCAACGAGGACAAGACGGTCCGCGAGAACGTCGAAGAGGGCCTGGGCGAGGTCAAGGTCAAGCTCGACCGCTACAACGAGGTCCTCAAGCTGATGGAGACCGACTACAGCGAAGAGCTGCTCGAGGAGATGGGCAAGCTCCAGGAGGAGCTGGACCACGCCGACGCCTGGGAGCTCGACTCGACCGTCGAGCAGGCCATGGACGCGCTGCGCTGCCCGCCGCCGGACGAAGGCGTCTCCCACCTCTCCGGTGGTGAGCGCCGCCGCGTCGCGCTGTGCAAGCTGCTGCTGTCGGCGCCCGACCTGCTGCTGCTCGACGAGCCCACCAACCACCTGGACGCAGAGAGTGTCCTGTGGCTGGAGCAGTTCCTGGCCCGCTACGCCGGCGCCGTCCTCGCCGTCACCCACGACCGGTACTTCCTCGACAACGTGGCCCAGTGGATCATGGAGCTGGACCGCGGCCGCGTCGTCGGCTACGAGGGCAACTACTCCACGTACCTGGAGAAGAAGCGCGAGCGCCTCGAGGTCCAGGGCAAGAAGGACGCGAAGCTCGCGAAGCGCCTGAAGACCGAGCTCGAGTGGGTGCGGTCCAACGCCAAGGCGCGCCAGACGAAGTCGCGCTCGCGCCTCGACCGCTACGAAGAGATGGCGGCGGAGGCGGACAAGCACCGCAAGCTCGACTTCGAAGAGATCCAGATCCCGCCGGGCCCGCGGCTGGGCAACGTCGTGGTCGAGGTCCAGAAGCTGCAGAAGGGCTTCGACGGCCGCGTCCTCATCGACGGCCTGTCGTTCGACCTGCCGCGCAACGGCATCGTCGGCGTGATCGGCCCGAACGGCGTCGGCAAGACCACGCTGTTCAAGACGATCGTCGGGCTCGAGGAGCCGGACAGCGGCGACGTCAAGATCGGCGAGACGGTCAAGCTGTCCTATGTGGACCAGAACCGCGGCGGGATCGACCCGAAGAAGACCGTGTGGCAGGTCGTTTCCGACGAGCTGGACTACATCCACGTCGGCCAGACCGAAATGCCGTCGCGCGCGTACGTCAGCGCGTTCGGCTTCAAAGGCCCGGACCAGCAGAAGCCGGCGGGCGTGCTCTCCGGTGGTGAGCGCAACCGGCTCAACCTGGCGCTGACGCTCAAGCAGGGCGGGAACCTGATCCTGCTGGACGAGCCGACGAACGACCTGGACGTCGAAACCCTGGGCTCGCTGGAGAACGCGCTGGAGCAGTTCCCCGGCTGCGCCGTCGTGATTTCGCACGACCGGTGGTTCCTCGACCGGGTCGCGACGCACATCCTGGCCTGGGAGGGCACGGACGAGGACCCCGCCAAGTGGTTCTGGTTCGAAGGCAACTTCGAGGGGTACGAGAAGAACAAGGTGGAGCGGATGGGCGCCGAAGCCGCCCGCCCGCACCGTGTCACCCACCGCAAGCTGACCCGCGACTGAGGGGGCGGGTTTCCCCGTGGAGGCCAGCAAAGCGCACCGGACGGCCCCGCTCTCCCCGGAGAGCGGGCGCTCCGGCCACGCCGGGGGAACCCTCTCCGCAGTCGGCCGGCTGATCGAACGCGCGGACGCGCTGCACCTGCGCGCACCCGAACTCGCGCTCGTCCTCGGCGAGCGCGCGGCCGCGCTGTCGGAGACCGCCGGCGCCGACGAGCAGTGGATCCGGGCGGAGAGCCTGGTCGTGTCCTCGCGCGTCCGGCTCGGGATGCGGCCGGCCACCGTCGGGCGGGCGGTCGCGGCCCTG
>NZ_JAAGNB010001127.1:0-1882 GCF_010550475.1 Amycolatopsis sp. SID8362 | reverse complement strand
CGTGGCCAGCACCGCGGCCGGGTCCTCCTCGATCAGCCCGCGGCACCACGACGCCGCCGCGTGCGCCCGCGCCGGCCGCCGTTCCTTCGCCGCTTCTTCTTCGCAGACGGCGAGGGCGCGGTGCGCGCGGACGCGGTCGTCCTGCTCCATCGCCAGCCGCACGAACGCCGGCAACCACTGGTGCCGCAACATCATCGCCGCGTACGTCGGGTTCAGGATCGGCTCGAGGACGGTCAGCGCGCGGACCCGGTCGCCGCGCTGTTCGGCCGCGAGGGCGTCGGCGACCAGCAGGAAGTCGAAGCTCTCGCGCTCGGCGCCGGTCGCCGGGGCGTACTCCTCCGCCGCGTCGAGGTGCGCGGCGGCCTGGGCCCGGTCGTCGCGGCGGCCGGCGATCAGCGCGGCGACGCCGTGCAGCAGCAACGCGGCCGGTCCGGGCTCGCGCAGGCCGTAGAACGTGATCGCCGGGCCGTCCTCGATGACCGTGTCCAGCTCGACCAGCGCCTCGTCCCAGCGGCCTTCCCAATACCGGTGCACCGCCGCGGACACCTGCAGCCCGACGGGCAGCGAGTGCCGTGCCGCGACCTCACCGGCCGCGCGCAGGGCGTCGCCCGCTTCGGCCAGGCGGTCGAGGTTCTGCAGCGTGAAGACGCGGTTGTCGAGCAGGTCGAGGTGCAGGTCGGCCAGCTCGTGCTCGTCGCCGACGGCCTCGATCGCCGCGTCGACGTGGCCGAGCGCGCGGTCGTGCTCGCGGCGCACCGAATCGAGCAGCCACAACGTCTGCAGCGCGTGCGCGGTCACGTACCGGTCGCCGCCGGCGAGTGCTTTCGTTTCGCGCGCCGCCTTTTCCGCGGCGTCCAAATCGGACAGATCGCCGCGCCGGAAGTTGGCGAGCAGCTGCCGGTGCTTGACCCGCCAGATCTCCGGTACCGCCGGATCGTCGACCACGCCGGCCAGCGTCGCGACCGCGCCTTCGGTGTCGCCGCGGCGGTGCCGCAGCGCCGCGACGACGTGCCGCATCTCCTCGACCGAATCCGGGTCGGTGGCGACTTCGATGGCCTGCTGCGCTTGGGTTTCCGGGCTGCGCTCCAACCGGAACAGCACCTTGACCAGCGCGACGAGCAGCACCTCCCGGCGCGGTCCGGCCCCGGCGGCCAGCGCCCGTTCCAGCAGCTCGACGGCGATCAGCGGCGCCCGGTTGGAGACGGCGGCGTGGTGCCCGGCGAGCCAGTCGAGCACCCATTCGTCCACTGTGGCCGGTGCGGCCACCAGCTGTTCGGCGACCCGCTTCACCGGCGCGCCGATCCCGGCGAGCGCCTCGGCCGCCTGCCGGTGCAGCGCCGCCCGCGTCGCGCCCGGCAACCGGTCGTAAAGCGCTTGCCGCAGCAGGGGATGGCGGAACGCGAGCTGCGTGCCGGTGTCGATGAGGACGTTCGCCGAGACGGCTTCTTCGAGCGGCTCCAGCAGGTCCGACGGCCGGCTGCCGAGCACCGCGGCGACGTCCCCGACCGCGAACTCCATGCCCAGCAACGCACCCCAGCGCAGCACTTCCTGCGTCCGCGTGCTGAGGAAGTCCAGCCGCCGGTCGACGGCGGCGACCAGCGAACTGGGTGCCTCGAACTCGGCCGGGTCGTCGACGTCGGCCTCGCCGCCGCTCACCTCGACCGCGCCGGCGCGCAGCAGGACGTCGACCATTTCCTTGACGTACAACGGATTTCCGGCACCACGGGCGGCCAGCTCGCGCAGCCCCGGCCCGGGCGGCGCCCCGATCCGGTCCTCGATCAGCCGTCCGACGTCTTCGCCGGTCAGCGGCGCGAGGTCGAGCACGACGCCGTCGCGTGCCTGGACGCCGCGGCGCAGCTGGGCGAGCTCGGCGCGGTCCGGC
>NZ_JAAGNB010001075.1:0-2472 GCF_010550475.1 Amycolatopsis sp. SID8362 | reverse complement strand
GTCCTCGGCCGGGTCGACCTCCGCCGCCATGTGCCGGACGATCACCTCGGCGAGCCGGTCCCGGCGCGCGGCCGGCCAGCCGGCGCCGGCGGCGAACACCCAACCGACGTGGCCGCCGGCGACCTCGAACGGCTTCGTGTGGCTGTCGAACTCCGGGGCGAGCCCGACATCGTGGAGCATGGCCGCGACGAACAGCAGCTCGTCGTCGAAGGCCACCCCGTGCGCCTCGCCGAGCGCCACCGCCCAGGCGTAGACCCGCATCGAATGGTTCAGCAGCGACGGCGACGAGTACGCCGCCGCCACTTCGGCCGCGGCCGTGGCAGCCGCGCCGCTCGGCAGGGAAAGGTCCATGCCACGAGCGTACGCCTTCCATTACAACCAATGTATGTAACGTAACTTACCTCGACGGACGAATCGATGACAAATCGATGCAGGCGTTCTAGGCTCGGGCTCGCGAGGGGAAGGAGAACCCGTGCCCGAGAGCAGCCTGCCCGAAGCCGTCGTCGTCGCCGCGGAGGGCGACCTCGACCTCGGCAGTGCGCCGCTGCTGCGTGCCCGGGCCGAGACCGCGCTCGAAGGACGGCCGGAAGCGCTCGTGCTCGACCTCGGCGGGGTCGGCTTCTGCGGTTCGGCCGGCCTGCAGGTCGTCGCCGAGCTGGTCGCGGCGACCGAGGCGGCCGGCGTGCCGTTCGCGCTGGTCACCGACCGGCGGGCAGTGCTGCGCGCGCTGCGGCTCACGCGGCTGGACACCACCGTCGCCCTGCACCCGACGCTGGCCGGCGCCCGCGCGTGGCTGCGTGAGCGGGCATGAACGGGGGAGCGGCCGGGTAGTCCTCCGTGCATGGAAGCGGAGGCGCTGCTGCAGAGCCTGACCCGGGTGGTGACCGCGCTGGACGGCACCGGGATCCGGTTCGCCGTGGCCGGTGGCCTGGCGGTGTACGCCCGCGGCGGGCCGCCGTCGGACCATGACGTCGACCTGTTCCTCAAGCCCGGTGACGCGGACCGGGCGGGGGAGGTGCTCACCAACGCCGGGCTGCGCCGCGTGCACCCGCCGGAGGACTGGCTGACCAAGGTCTACGACGGCGAGATCCTCGTCGACCTGATCCACCGGCCCAACCACCGGCCGGTGACCGACGAGCTGCTGGACCGCGCCGCGTTCATGCGCGTCGGGTCGACCGCCGCGCCGGTCGTGTCCGGCACCGACCTGCTCGTCGACAAGCTGCTCGTGCTCGAAGCACACCGCTGCGACTTCGCTCCGCTGCTCCAGATCGCCCGGGACCTGCGCGAGCAGGTCGAGTGGCCGGAGGTCGCCGTGCAGGTGTCGGCGTCCCCGTACGCCCGTGCCTTCCTCGCGCTGCTCGGCGACCTGGCCGTGATCGACCCGAAGGAGGCTCTCGTGCCCGAAGCACCGCAGTACCTCGTCGCCCGGCTGAGCCGGGCCCTCGCCGAAGACCCCCGCACCGCCGAGCTCGGCGTGCACGTGACCGTGCGGGGCGAGCACGTCCACCTGACCGGCGAAGTGACCTGTCCCGCGCGGAAGGCGGAGGTGGACGCCGTCGTGGGCGAGTACCTGACCGGGGAGCTGGTGCACAACGACGTCCGGGTCGCCGACGTCCGCGAACCGGCGAGCGCGGAGGAGATCGGCCGATGAGGATCGCCGCGGTCGGGGACGTGCACCTGGGCGAGGACTCCCGCGGCCTGCTCCGGCCGGCGCTGGAGCACCTGGACGGCACTGCGGACGTCCTCCTGCTGGCCGGGGACCTCACCCGGCACGGCACGCTCGACGAAGCCCGCGTCGTCGCCGAAGAGGTCGCCGGGCTGTCCGTGCCGGTCGCCGCCGTGCTCGGCAACCACGACCACCACAGCGACGCCGCGGACGCGATCGCCGGCGTGCTCCGGGACGCGGGCGTCACGGTGCTCGAAGGCGACGCGGCCCGGTTCGACCTGCCCGGCGGCTCGCTCGGCGTCGCGGGGGTCAAGGGGTTCGGCGGCGGGTTCGCCGGCAAGTGCGCCAGCCGCTTCGGCGAGCGGGAGATGAAGGACTTCGTCGAGCACACGATGGCCTCGGCCGAATCGTTGCGAAGTGCGTTGCGGAGCCTCGACACCGACGTCGTCGTGGCGCTGACCCACTACGCGCCGATCCCCGGCACGCTGCACGGCGAGCCGCCCGAGATCCACCCGTTCCTCGGCTCGTACCTGCTGTGCGAGCCGATCGACGAGGTGGGCGCCGACCTCGCGCTGCACGGCCACGCGCACTTCGGGTGCGAGCAGGGCGTCACCCCCGGCGGCGTGCGGGTGCGGAACGTGGCGCAGCCGGTGATCCGGAAGGCGTACGCGCTGTACGAACTCCACCCGGCCGAGGTGGCCGCTAGGCCTTGAGGAGCGGCGCGTCCCGGGACACCTCGCGGAAGCCGACGGAGTAGTACAGCTCGCGCGCCCGGGGATGGCCCGGCGCGCCCAGGCAGGCGACCG
>NZ_JAAGNB010001027.1:0-2046 GCF_010550475.1 Amycolatopsis sp. SID8362 | reverse complement strand
ACGGCACGCACTTCACGGCCGCGGTCCCGGCGGCGCGCGGGGTCGGGCCGCGGTACGTCGGGGTGCGCGCGGACACCGTGTCGGCCCGGTCGGACTCGCTGGCGCTGCGCACCCTGCCCGCGGTCCAGGAGGGCAAGCCCGCGCTGGTGCTGTCGGGTTCGCCGACGCCGTCACTGGTTTATGGGCTGTACAAGGGAACCGGCGACGTCGACCCGCTGCTGACGGTGGCGCCCAACGGCAACCTGACCATCGCGGGGAGCTTCTCCGGCCAGATCTCGGCGGGCAGCGTGCTGGCGACGTCCGGCAGCGCCACGGACGGCATGGTGCTGCCGCTGCCGTCCGGGGTGACCCCGGCGGAGGTCGCCGACGGGCGGGTGTCGCTGCACGTCTTCGTGACCCCGAAGATCCCGCCGTCCGAGTCGGGGCTGACCGTGGCCGCCGAGGCCACTGTGGACGGTGACCGGCGGGTCCGGTGCCGCCTGCGGTCCTACGACCCGGGTGTGGGTCCCAAGGTCACCGAGACCGCGGGCTCGGTCGACTTCCTGGTACTGGCGACGGTCGCGGCGACGAGCGGGGGTGGCTGAGGTGAGCGTGTTCGCGGTGTACGAGTCGAGCACCGGCAACGTGGTCGGTGCGGTCAAGGCGATCGGCACGCCGGTGCCGGCCGCGGACGCCTTGGTCGGCGCCGCGTTGCCGGTGCGGTTCCGGCTGGATTCGGGGGAGGTGGTGACCCTTTCGCTGGCGGGCCGGGAGCTCGCCGTGCACGAGGCCGACGACCAGCCGGCGGTGTTCGTCGAACCGCTCGCCTACGGCGTCACGCGCGTGCTCGGCCAGCCGGCGAAGCCGGCGCTGGCGAAACTGGCGAAGCTGCCGGCGCCGAAGTTCGACGGCGCCGGGCTGCTGGTCACCGTCCCGGACAAGACGTCCGAGCCCCTCGCGGTGTTCGCGCTGGTCTCCGAGGGCGGGGACACGCTGCCGCTGAGCGGGACCATCAAGGAGGGCAACGACAGCGTTTCCCTCCCGGTCACGGTGAGCGCGGGCGCGCACGCCGTGCTGACGCTGGTGGCGGGCCGGGCGGGCCGGCTGGAGGAGGTCGGCAAGTGAGCGCAGCCACCGGCGGCGAGATCACCGTGCGCCACTGCGTGGTGCGGGTGGTCCGGCGCGGCGGGTGGAGCTGGGGACCCGACCCCCGCGGCCTCGTCCGGCGGGTCCTCGACGCGCTCCCGGACCTGCTGGCCGAGCGGTTCGGCGACCTCGTCGAGGGCGACGGGCCGGACGTGGAGATCACCGAGCCGGTGCGGCTGTCCGTCCGGCTTTCCGCGCCCGGAACCGGCTCATTGCCCGCGCGCTTCGTCCTCGAAGCCGCGGTGCCCGGTGGCGGGACGCTCCCGGAGGTGGTCCCGATCCCGCTGCCCGTACCGGCTCCGGCGGGCGCGTCAGCTGAGATGTCCACTGTGGACACTGATGTCGAGCTGCCGTCCTTCGGTCCGGCCGAGGCGACGGCCGAACCAACGGTGGCCGCGTTGTTCGAAGAGCTGGCCGCGCGGGACGAACTCGCCGCGTTGCTCGCCCTGCTCCCCGAGGAGACCGTGCGGAGGTTCCTGTCGATACTGCTTTCCGAGTCCTCTGGCGGGCATTCCGCTGGGCTCGCAGGGGAATCCGGCGAAGTGCCCGGCTCACCCGCTGTCGCGAGTCTTCCAGGACCGGCCGGGGAACTGGCCGCGGAGCTTGCGCGGCGGCTGTCCCTCCCGGTACCACCCGCGACCCCGGCGGAGATCGCCGAGCTGCTGGGTGCGCCGGAGGAGGCGGCCACCACGTCGGTGGGCACCACGTCCGGCGGTACGCGAACCACGCCGAGGCCGGTTGGCGAAACACGGGTCGGTTCCGTGCTCCCGTTCCTGCTGGCCGGCCCGCTGGCCAGAACCGGCTACCTGGACGCGATCGGCCCCGCACTGGCCGAAGCCGCCCCGCTGTTCGCCGCGGCCCTGGCCTACAAGGTGCTCGGCGCGCCGCAGCGGGGCTGGCGGCGGGCTCCCGCGGACGACG
>NZ_JAAGNB010000986.1:0-1718 GCF_010550475.1 Amycolatopsis sp. SID8362 | reverse complement strand
CGGCCGGCGAGTTCCGCCCGCCACAGCGCCGAGCGGGCGTCGGGGTCGAGCGGGATCCGGTCCGCCGTCACGCCGAGCGCGCGCAGCAGGGTGTCCAGCGCCGCCGCCGGGGTGACCGGTTCCTGGCCGGACGTGTGCCCGTGCAGGTCGATGAACAGCTGCGCGTCGCCGTACTGCCCGGCGAGCCGGTGCGCCGCGTGGATCGCGAGCGTCGTCTTGCCGATGCCGGCCATCCCGTCGATCGCCTCGATCACGACGGCGGTCGGCGCGGTGTGCGCGACGCCGTCCCGGACCGACAGCAGCCGGGACAGTTCCGCCTCGCGGCCGGCGAAGTCGGCGATGTCGCCGGGCAGGTCGTTGCGGCCCGCCACCACCGGCCGGGCCGGCGCGGTGGCGGCAGGCAGCAAGCGGGCGTCGTTGCCGAGGATCCGCCGGTGGATTTCGGACAGCCGCGGCGACGGGTCGAGCCCGAACTGGTCGACGAGCACCGAACGGGCGCGGGTGAACGCGTCCAGCGCGTCCGCCTGGCGGCCGGCGCGGTACAGCGCCGTCATCAGCTGCCCCCACAGCCGTTCGTGGCCGGGGTGCTCCTCGCTCAACGTCGTAAGTTCGCCGATCAGGGCTTCGCCCGCGCCGGTCGCGAGGTCGGCGTCGACCCGGTCTTCGACGGCGCCGAGCCGCAACGCGTGCAGCCGCCGCGTTTCGGCCTGCAACGCCACGGAGCCCGCGAAATCCTCGTAGGCGTCACCGCGCCACAGCGCCAACCCGCGTGACAGCTTTTCCGCCGCTGTCACCGGATCGCCTGCCACCAACGCGGTCCGCCCGGCGCCGACCAGTCCTTCGAACTCGCGGGCGTCGACGAGCGCCGGGTCCAGCCGCAGGGCGTAGCCGGCCGCGCGGGTCTCGAGCAGGTCGGGCACGCCGAGGGCTTCGGCGACCGGGGCCAGCGAGCGGCGCACGCGCGACATGTAGGTCCGGACTGTGCGCGGCGTGCCGGGAGTCGCGTCCACGTCCCACAACGCGTCGGCCATGGTGTCCACTCCGGTCACCCGCCCGGCGTTCGCGATCAGCAACGCGAGCAGCGTGCGGATGCGGGGTCCGCCCAGGTCGAGCGGCCGGCCGCGCAGCCGGACTTCGAACGCGCCGAGCACGCGGAACTCCGGTCCTGCCGGTCCCTGGGCCGCGCGGGTCTCGCTCGGGTCGTCCGTCCCCACCTTTCTCAGGAGGACCGGCCGCCGGTGTGGATACAGGGCCGTTCGGCCCAACTTCCGTGCTGTCGACCGGTTGTCGACGGGCTGTCGACCGGCCTTGCCACGGTGGGCCCATGGACGTCGCCAGCGAGATCGTGCTGCGGCTCGCCGACCCGGCGGCCCGCGCTTCCGTGCTGACCACCGACGCGCTGCTCGCGCTCGGCACCGTGGCCTACGAGCTCGACCCGGCGCTCGTGACCGAGCCGGTGACGGCCGTCTTCGACCGGTTCGACCTCGCGGTCCCGCTCGACCCCAGGGTGTCCGCGACGGCCCAGTTCCGCCGGACCGGCGAGCCGGTGCCCTGGGAGGTCGCCGCCTCCTGGGACACCGGGCAGGCGCCGCCCGTCGCGGCCGACGCGGTGTGGACCGGCGCCGTCGTGGTCCGCACCGCCGTCCTGGACGGCACCATTGTGGACGTCACCGCGCGGCAGTCCGGTGTGGACGGTCCGGTCGCGCTCGACGCCACGG
>NZ_JAAGNB010000926.1:0-5305 GCF_010550475.1 Amycolatopsis sp. SID8362 | reverse complement strand
GCGCGCCGGTCGGCGGGGTCGGGTTCGCGGCGCAGCAGCCCGGCGTCGGCGAGCTGGTTGACCAGGGTGCTGACCGAGTTGTTCGCCAGGTGCAGCTCGCGCGCGGCCGCCGCGACGCCGATGCCGGGGTGGTCGGCCACCACGCGCAGGACTTCGATCTGCGCGCTCGGCAGCGGGAAGCCGGGCACCTCGGCGCGCACGCGGCGGCGCACCACGCGGCGGATCCCCTGGACGGCGCCCAGCAGCCGGTCGGCGAGTTCGGTCATGCCGCCAAAGTAGCTCTGACTCAGAGCTGTTAGCAACGCTAAATGTCTGGTTGGCGCGGAAGCTCCCGGATCAGCGTGTGTCTTCGGGGAGGGTCTGGTCGACCTCGGGAGTCGAGGCAAGCCGGCTGAGCGTCGCGAACGGTGGGTTTCGCGATCCGAGTCATGGCATGATCAGCGGGCGGCTTCGGCGAGGGCCAGGTCGAGCAGGCCGGGGAAGCGGGCGTCGAACTCCTCGCGGCGCAGCGCGTTCAGCCGCTGCGTGCCGCTGTCCCACTGCTTGAGCAGGCCGGCCGCGCGGAGGATCTTGAAGTGCCGGGACGCCGCGGGCTTGCTGACCGGCGGCATGATCGCGCCGCACGACTGGCCGGGCTCGCGGGCGAGGGCGGCGACCATGGCCAGCCGGTGCGGGTCGCGGAGGGCTTCGAGGGCCGCGCTGAACGGGACGTCGTCGAGGGCCGGGTGGTCCAACGGGGTCGCGGTGCGGCTGGCCATGTCCCGAGTATCCCTGGTTGCCGGGACGCGCGGGGCTGTGCCATGGTCGATGTTAGCCAATCGGTTAACATGAGGGAGGTTCCCCGGTGCGCGTCTACCGTCCCGAGGCGGGCAAGCTCGTCCGCCACGACGAACCGGAGCCCGAACCGCAGCGCGGGGAAGTGCTCGTCCGCGTCCGGGCGACGTCGCTGAACTACCGCGACCTGCTCATCCTCGACGGCGCCCACTTCACCACCGGGCCGGGCGGGCTGATCCCGTTGTCCGACGCCGCGGGCGACGTCGTGGCGGTGGGGGAGGGGGTCACGCGGTTCGCGGCCGGCGATCGGGTGCTCGGCAGCTTCCACTCGCACTGGATCGCCGGACGGCTGCCGGACACCCTCGTCGGCTACGGGAACGGCCAGGACGGCTGGCTCGCCGAGTACCGCGCCGTGCCGGAGCACGCGCTTGTCGCGCTGCCCGATTCGCTCACCTACGAACAGGGCGCGACGCTGCCGTGCGCCGCGGTCACCGCGTGGACGTCGCTTGCCGGCGTGCGCCCGGGCGACGTCGTGCTGACCCTGGGCACCGGCGGTGTCTCGCTGTTCGCCCTGCAACTCGCCAAGCAGCACGGCGCGCGCGTCGTCGCGACGACGTCGAGCGCGGCGAAGGCGGCCAAGCTGACCGAACTCGGCGCGGACGCGGTGATCGACTACCGGGCGACGCCGGAGTGGGGCCAGGCCGTCCTCGACGCCACCGGCGGCCGGGGCGCGGACCGGATCGTCGAGGTCGGCGGGCCGGGCACGTTCGCGCAGTCGCTCGTCGCGGCCGGGACGCACCACGCCGAGATCGCGCTCGTCGGGTTCGTCGGCGCCGACGGGCCGCCGGTCGGCTTCATGGACCTGTTCCGCAGCGGGGCGAGCATCCGGAAGATCTGGGTCGGCAGCCGCGAGGACACCGAGGACCTCCTCCGCTGGCTCGCCGTCCGGCCGCTGGAACCGGTTGTCGACAGCGTTCACCCGTTCGACGACGCGGACGGGGCGTTCGAGCGGTTCCGGAGCCGGCAGAACCTCGGGAAGGTCGTCATTTCGGTCGCGTGAGGTGAAAGGGGTACCGCTGATCGGCTGAACCTGACCCGGAGTGACCGTTCGGCGGCGAAGTGCTGCCGTTCGCCGCGTGACCGCGGGGTTCCGGGCCGGAACCCCGCGCCGCGGGCGCATGCTGTCCTTTCCGACCCCGGTGTCCCCGCGCCTGACGTCCACTGTGGACATTGCCAGTGCGCCCGGCCCGGCGGTCCCTTCTCGACCGGAGATAGGACACATCGTCGTGACCCTGCTGGACAGCAAGCTCGTCCGGTGCTGGACGTCCCGCCCGCACCTGCAGTCCCTCTACACCCTCGCCGCCGCGGCCCCGCGGGTGCGCGCCGCCCTCGGCCTCGCGCCCACCGGCGGCGGCACGGTCGGCTTCAAGGTGGACGGGGACGCGCTGGCCCGCACCGAAGCGGAGCTGCTGGCCGCGACGTCGGCCCGGCTGCCGGTGCACCCGCTGGTGACCCAGGACCTGAACGGCCGGTCGACGGTGCGGTGCTGGCGCCGCAACCGCGACCTGCGCGTGCTGACCGGTGACCTGGTCGACGTCGCGGACCGCCTGTCGCGGGCGGGCTACGGCGGCTGCCTGCGCTTCGCGACCGTCGAGTTCGGCGAGCAGACCGGCCGCCTCGACCGGAAGCTCGCGCTGGTGTACCTGTTCGACCGCGGCACGTTCCACACCGCGCCGGTCCCGGGCACCCGGCCGCTGGACCGCGCGCTGGAGCTGCGCGCCCGTGCCGCGCTGCACGGCGCGCTGCCGCTCGAACCGGACGTGCAACGCCGGTTCGTGCTCTGACGGGTGACGCTGAAAATCCGCCGATTGGCGCTCTTCCCGCGTTCTGCGAGGATGCTGCTCTCTGCCGAGCGAAGGAGATGGCCGTGGCTTCTCGTCTCAACCCGTACCTGAGCTTCCGCGACGACGCGCGCCAGGCGATGGAGTTCTACAAGAGCGTCTTCGGCGGCACGCTGACGGTGAACACGTTCGGGGAATTCGGTTCACCCGAAGGCGCGGACGCGGACAAGATCATGCATTCCCAGCTGGAGACCGACAACGGCTTCACGCTCATGGCGTCGGACACCCCGGCCGGGATGGAGCACAAGCCGGGCACGAACATCACGGTCAGCCTCAGCGGCGACGACGCCGACGGCCTGCGCGGCTACTGGGAACAGCTGAGCGACGGCGCGACCGTGACGGTTCCGTTCGAAAAGCAGATGTGGGGCGACGAATTCGGCGCGCTCGTCGACAAGTTCGGCATTCCCTGGATGGTCAACGTGGTCCAGGGGTCGTAGCGGGCCGTTGCAGCGGGCGCCCTCTTCGGTGACGATGAGGTGACGGCGCCTGCGAGGCGCCGGGCCGAAGGAGGCCCGATGGCGGGTACCCCGTGGATGTGCGCGCAGTGCGGCGCGGTCAACGACCCCGGCGCCGGGCGGTGCGGCACCTGCTCGGGCCTGGCTCCGGGCCGCGCCCGCGCGCGGGCGCTGTGGGTACTGCTGACCCTGATGGTGGTCGCCGCCGTCGCGGTGGGCGGCGTCCTGCTGTTCACCGGGCGCCCGAAACCCGAGCAGGGCGCATCCGGGCCGTTCCCGGCGTACACGACGCCCTCGCTGCCCACGACGAAGACCGTCGTCACCACCGCCCAGGCCCTCACGCCGCCGGTCACGCCGGCCACACCGACGACCTCGGCCACGCCGGAGGGCGCTCTTCACGAGCGGCTTCCTCGGCCAGCCGCTTGGTCTCGCGCCGGCCCGAGAGCACCTGGGTGGCGATCACCCCCGCCAGGCCGAGCAGCGCGACGACGATCGGTATCCACACCGGGACCTGGGAACCCACGAGCGCACCCTACCGGCGGCGCTCAGGATGTGGGACCGGTGCCGCCGCGCCCGCCGGGGCAGGGATCTTGGTGGTATGGCTTCTCCGCTCGACAACCCGGCGCTGGCGTCCCTGACCGGGTCGCACGCCCGCTTCGCCGAACAACGCGGCCGCGTGCTGCGCTACCCCGAAGACGTCGCTCCCTTCCTCGCCCTGCCGGACGACCCCGGCGAGCGGGACTGGCTGGACCTCGCCGAGCTCGCCGGGCCCGGGACGACCGTCGTGCTCGCCGCGACCGCCGCGCGGCCGCCGTCCGGCTGGGAGGTGCTCGGCGTGACGCCGGGTGTCCAGCTCGTGGACGAAGGCGTCGCGGCCGCGCCGGAGCCGGAGGCCGTGCGGCTGGGGCTCGCCGACGTGCCGGAGATGCTCGACCTCGTCGAGCGGACGAAGCCGGGGCCGTTCCGGAAGCGGACCGTCGAGCTCGGCACCTACCTGGGGATCCGGCGGGGCGGCGCGCTGGTCGCGATGGCCGGCGAGCGGCTGCACCCGCCCGGCTACACCGAGATCAGCGCGGTCTGCACGGATCCGGCCCACCGCGGCGAGGGCTTGGCCACGCGGCTGGTGCTCGCCGTGGCGGCGGGGATCCGCGACCGCGGCGAGACGCCGATGATGCACGCCGCCGCGAGCAACACCTCCGCGATCCGGTTGTACCTCTCGCTCGGGTTCGCCCTGCGGAGCCGGCCGGACTTCGTCGCGGTCCGTGTGCCCGGCTAGGCACCCGTCGAGGAGCCGGGCCGCACGATCATCAGGACCGTCACGGCCGCCCACAGCAGGTTGAACACGCCCGTGACCATCGCGAGGCGGCTCAGCTTGTCCGAAGTGGACTCACCGGTCAGGAGGCGTTTCTGGCGCGGCAGCACCAGGAACGCGAGGACCGCGGCCGCGACGGCGGTCAGCCCGATCGAGGTGAGCAGCCACGGGTCGCCCATGACGTGCATGGTGCCCGCGACGCCGAACCCGAACACCGGGACGGCGATGGCGGCGTAGGCGTACACGCGGCAGATCCGGTGCAGCATCGCCGTCACCTTGACCTCGCCCTTCCGGACGGCGGCGGGGAACATGCTGGCCGCGACGGCGACCGGGCCGACGGCCAGCACCGCCGCCAGGACGTGGACCGAGAGCAGGAATTTCGACACCCGGAGAACCTACTGGGTTGCCGGGCGGCCCGGTGAGTGGCTGGAATGCCAAGAACCACCAGGTTTCAGCCAGCCTCGCGGGGATGTCGAATCCGGCGGTTCCCCTTCGACGAACAGGTAGCGAAAGGGGACCACGATGACCACCACGACCTCCCTCACCACCCGGGTCCGCAGCCTGCCGGTCCTGCTCGCCACCGAAGACGACGCCGAGGACATGGGCCTGCTGGCGCCCGACGACCGCCTGACCTGCCACGTGCACGGCCGGTGGATCCACCAGTGCGTCGCCTCGCCGGCGCACGTCAGCCCGGTCACCCGGCACCGTTGGTGCCGCGGCTGCCGGACCGAACTGTCCGTCGCGGTGGACGAGCTGTCCCTGTCCGTGACGATGTCCTGCCCGCGCTGCGGCGGCGGTGCCAGCGCCGCGACCACCCGGCTGACCGCCGCCTGCCGGGCGAGCCTGGCCGCCGAACGCGACAT